>CAYZZE010000029.1:0-20484 GCA_964482845.1 uncultured Candidatus Cloacimonadota bacterium | reverse complement strand
TCAGTGCAACGACCGGCTGAAGCCGGTGATACCCCTATGTGCAACGGTCTTTCCAGATATAAACCATAGAATCGAGATCATCCGTGATCTGACTGATCTCTGCGTGGTGTAGCGTAACACAGCAAGCCGCAAAGATCTCATGAAGATGGGATCGAAGAGGGGGATCCCGAGTTCCTGTAAGGACGACATTTTGGATAGCATCTACATCAGCATCGCCGGATCGATATCGACGGTAGTTTGAGAAGTAGAGGGCATCTTAAGCGAACGCAGGATGAATTGAACCGCGGAGGACATTACTTCAACATTGGCGGCTTTGATAACTATCTGGTAGCGGTAGAGGTTCTTGATCTTGGGCATGGGTGCGGGAATGGGACCCAGCATGAGCAATTGCCCGGGATCAAATAGGTCCGGAGTTCGGGAGAAGGTCTTTTGATTGTCTATGATCATACGTTTGAGGGTACCTTCGTCCTTATGCTGGAATAGGATCTTTGCCAGACGGTAGAAGGGCGGATAGCAGAGACGTCTGCGATATGACATTTCTTCATGGGCAAAATTCTCATAATCCTGCCGGAGGGCATATTGGATGGCATAATGCTGGGGATTATATGCCTGGATGATCGCCTGCCCGCTTTTTTCTCCCCGTCCTGAACGTCCCACGACTTGGGTGAGCAATTGAAAGGTTCGTTCACTCGCTCTGAAATCGGGGACATTAAGTGAGACATCGGCCAGGATGACGCCGACCAGGGTCACATTGGGAAAATCCAGTCCTTTGGAGATCATCTGTGTGCCGAGAAGGATATCGATCTCATGCTTTTTCATGCGGTCATACATGGTCTGATAGATATCCTTCTTAGTAGAGGAATCGGAATCGAGACGCATCACTTTTGCCGTGGGAAAATAGATCTGGAGTATTTGCTCCACCTTCTGGGTGCCGGGAGCGCCATAAGCAAAGGAATAACTGCCACACTTGGGGCACTTGCGGGGAAGTTGGGCAATGTGGTTGCAATAATGACAATTCAATTGATCATGGTCACGGTGATAGTACAAACTGATCTCACAATTTGGACACTGAAGCAGGAATCCGCATTTGAGGCACTGCACAAAAGAAGCATATCCTCTTCGATTTTGGAAAAGGATGATCTGCTCGCCCTTGGATAACCTGTCGGAAATTGCATCTTTCAAGGGCCCGGAGAACAGATCCTTATCCATTTCGTCCCGCAGGTCGATCAGCCGGACATCAGCGAGTTTGGAATTGAAGGGTCGGTTGACCAGTTTATGCAGATTGTATTTGCCGATCTGGGTATTGTAATATGATTCAAGCGAGGGCGTGGCGCTGCCGAGGATGATCCGTGCACCTTCCATCCGGGCACGAACGATCGCAGTATCCCTCCCGTTGTATCGGGGCGTAGAATCTTGCTTGTAAGTGGATTCGTGCTCTTCGTCCACAATGATCAGACCCAGGTTTTTTACGGGAGCAAAGACAGCGCTGCGGGCACCGATCACGATTCGGCATTCTCCCTTCCGGATGCGTTGCCACTGCTCAAATCTTTCTCTTTCGGTCAAACGGCTGTGCATGATCGCCAAGATATCGCCAAAAGCATTGAAAAAGCGTTCCACCATCTGAGGTGTGAGCGCGATCTCCGGAATAAGCAGGATAGTAGAATGACCGGTTATCAGGTAGTGCCTGATCACTTCGATATAGACCTCCGTCTTGCCGCTACCGGTTATTCCATACAGGAGATGAGCGCTGATCTCTGCGGATGTGAGGATGCCCTCAAGGGCGGACTGCTGTTCAGCGGTGAGAGTGATCTCTTTGGGCGATCGGGCAACGGATGGATAGAAGAGAGAACGGTCAGCGATCAATTTTGGCTCGATCCGGATCATTCCCTTTTTTACCAATGTTCTTACTACTGAGTAAGATACATGGGCGGATATCTCTGCCAAGGGGATCAGACCTTCTGCCATAAGCACGGGATTCAATACTTCGCGTTGCTTCTCGGTGAGTGGAATGCCAGGATCAAGGGGCAGGACGGCAGAGATGAAATTGACCGTTCGCGGTTTGATTCTGCCTGAGTAAGATCGGATAATCTCGATATAGCCATTGATTTCAGCGGTCTCGATCAATTTATACAAAGGCAGAGCAGGTGGCAAGGTGAGTTTTATCTCGGTGAGCGGATGCCTTGCTGCATCTTTCAGGATCCGATACAATGCCTTGAGTGGTTCATCCTCCGGTTCATCAATGCCTGTCCAGCGTACATCGGTATTGATCTCAGGCTGCAGAACAGCAGGCAACATCGAATAAAGGATCCTGCCGATGGGGCACTGGTAATAGTTTGCCATCCAATCCCCCAGTCGCAACAGGGTATCGCTGAATAAAGACGATTCATCCAAGACCTCGATAACTGGCCTGACCTTTTTGCCGTCAGGAGCGCTGTCTACCCGGTTACCGCAGATCCCAATACAGGGTTTACGGTTAAGTTCGACGATCAAACGGCATCCCTTGGGGATATCTCTATCGGACGAGTAGGTAAAGTTCTGCCGGGTTTGGATGGGCAGGAGAACTTCATAAAAGAAAAGTAAAGACATCGCAATCCCTTGATCGAGGATTAAAGCAAGCCCCCAAGTCATCAGCAACGATATCCTTGAGGGCTCAATTAAACGGTTTCGATGAGAAACCTATCCGGGTTAGACGTTATTTTCTAAAGGTTATAGAGAATGGATAAATCCGTTTTCCTCTGACGTTGAATCGCCATCTCATGATGATACTTCTGGCATTGTCAATGAATTCATCATAAAACTCACCGGAGATGGGTCTGATATCCACTGCGCTTATGGCACCATTGTCGTTTATGTAGAGAGTGAATTCGATGGTGCCGTGCATGGCTTTGATGTTGCTGTCCTTTTCGAATTGAGTGACAATCTGTTGTTGTCTACCACGAACACTAGTAACGATGCTCTGATACTCAGTTTGTGTTTCCGGAGGATCCACATCCGGATCAGGAGGCCTGATCACAGTCACGCCTTGTGCCTGAAATTGACCTATTGCTGCGGCAGCTGCGGCGGGACGATCAACTGGTCTGCCAACGGGAACAAGACGTCCCAGATCTCCGGCAAAACGTTGCACAGAGCCACCTGGATGAACAGTTGTGGTGGCAGTGCCAGGACGCAAGTCACCAGTTGCCAGTGGACCAGTGTGCTCAGATCCGCCTGGAGTGGCTCTGGGATCGAACTGAGTACCCACACCTTGACCGCTGCCCGGGTGACCAGCTGGTCCGGGGCCTGTTCCGCGCGTTCCACCGCCTGGCTGTGCCCCATAAGTGGCGGCAACGATACCCTGAGCACGGGTTACGGCAAAGGTCTGTGCTGTTCCAGTCTGCGAGGGATCGAAGTCACCAAAACCAAATTGGGACGCTGCCTGGGAACGAGTGGTTCGCGTGGGTCCGGGGGTTCCGACTGTAGTGGGCTGGGATGCATTAGCATCGGTTAGCGGTTGTTCAACCGTAGGTACGGTTTGAGCGACCGGACCGGGTCTTGTATCAGTCACAAAAGCCGAAGTATCGATCCTATGGGCAATCCGTTCGACGTGCTGCTCCAGGGTTTCATCCACCTCGAACTTCGGCTTGAGCGCCAGATCGTAGACCGCAAGAAAGGCTATGGTCAGAAAACTGACCGCAAGAACCATATTGCGGTTGAATCTTTCCACTGTAGTGAGATCCGCACGTCTGGAGTATTGAGCAATGATTTGTTTCTCTTCCGGCGTAAGCACCTTGATCCATGGTTCCACATACTCAAATTTAACCGTCCATTCAGGAGCAAGGACAATTGTTCCGGTCATAGCCAAATCAAGTTTTAACTTGTTTCCGGAAAGCAGGTTAGATGATTTGAGTGTAGCCAGGTCAATGGGCTCTTCATTTTTGAAACACTCCAATTGGGTGTTGTCCAATAACTGCATGTAGTACTGGCCACCTTGTTCGAATACGAACAGGTGTTTATCAGGAAAGTTAGGATCTAGTATTTGCCAAAAGAGGTGTTTGTTTGATCCTATATGGAGTTTTTTCTTGAAACCGCGTCCGGGTTTGGCGATATCAAGAGGTTTACCCTTATAGAACAGTCTTAAGCATAGTACTGTCTTTGCCATGACACCTCCCTATTCTCTTTTGAGCCAATCTTCTTCGAGGGTGGAGAAATATATGTTTTCGTAGTATGCTCCGGCACTGAGTTTGATCAATTCAGTGACATACTGCACAGGTATATCCTTATCCGCCTGGATAAGCAGGCAGGGCTTGAACTTTGTCTTATCTTCATCCAGGTTTATGATACGGATCGCTTCATCTCTCATATATGCAAAGATCATCTCACGTTTGGGAACATTGGCGACGAGATCTTCCAAACTGCCGGCAAAAAGATTATCTGTACCCAAAAGAATCTTGTCTTGGTAGAGTTTAACAACTATGGTGACGCCATTATCGAGCAATTCGTCATTAGTAATAGTCGGAGGAAAGATCATATTCTCCGGGACGGTCACTCTTTGGGCGTCAACCGATACATTCTTGATCAAAAAGACCAGCATTATGGTCAAAATATCGAGGAGTGAAGTTATAGAGAGTCCGCTCACATCTTCAAACTTTCGGCGGACTGCCCGAGAGGTTTTTTTCTTAAACATCATCCCCTCCCAATCATATACACAGTTTCGACGGATTTGTATTTTACATTAACAAATCCATTGATCCTGCAGACATCGATGGTGTGGATCAGGGCTTCATACAAGACATTATTGTATGAAACGACTTCAATGGTGTCCAAAGTGTTGTTCCGCGTTCTAAGATCAGCTAATCTATCACTCAGGGCGATAAAATCATAGTTTCCATTGACAGGTGGAATTGTTACCTTTGGCTGTCCGGGTTCCACCAAGTCAAGTCCCTTGAACTGATTGCCAGTATTGGGATCGGTTGCCATGATCACTACTTCGACCTGTTTGATATCAGGTTTTTCTCCACCACCGCCTTCCCCTTCTCCGCCACCTTCACCGGTTGACGAAAAGTTCAAGGCAACCAGAGCGACCTGACTGATCACGACCATCAGCAATAGGAACGGAATGATCGTAATGAACAGGTTCATGATCGGCACCAAGTTTGGCTGTTGCGGTATGGAGGCCGATTTCTGGTTCCTTCCCTCTGACGGACGATAGGCCATAATACTAATCCTTTATTGTGTAGTTGAGTTGGTTGATTAATTTTACGCAGAATTCGTCAATATCGGCGATCAGTTTTTGTGCCTGGGTAAGCAATCCACCCTTGATCAGAGTTAGCGGAATGGCCGCGATCAAGCCCATGGCAGTTGTTCCGATAGCGGTTTTGATACCACTGGTCAACACCCGCTGGGAAGCACCTGATTGACCGGCTTCTTCCAAACCCTTGAAAGCGATGATCAAACCCCAGATCGTTCCCAAAAGCCCAAGATAGGTACAAATCTGGGCTAGGATGTCAAACCACCAGAGACCACCATCGAGTTTATGCACGGTTTGCAAAACTGCTTCGTCGAATGAATTCTGAACCGCTTCACGCAATTCTTTTCCTGACTTACCACTCTTACGTGCATCCTTGAAAACCATTAGACCACTCCAGAAAATGAAGCCCAAAGTAGTGTTTTTAAAACTTTCCGTGATCTTGGTCGCTTCATCGATCTGGTCGTTTTTGATATAGCCCTTAAGTTTGAGATAGAACTTACCGGCATCGATTTTTTCACGAACATACAACTGGATGAATCTCACTACTGCCAATATAATACCAACTGCAAAGACGAACAGGATAGTGTATCCAAATTCACCGCTATCTTTGAGGAGCTCACCGGGTGATACACCGGCAGATGCTGTCTCGGGCTGTTCGACTTCAGCATAGAGAATACCGAAGCAGAAAGTGAGGGCTATAAATAGAGTAATGATTCTGGACGCTTTCATTTTGACTCCTTTAACCATTTATTTAGAAGTGATTTGTTAGTTTCTCTCAGGATATTTTGGTTGAATCTGTAGTAGACGGGTGTGGTGGCCGTATCCGTTTTTCTTTGATAGATGCTATGGTCAGGTATTCTGGCTTTGATATCAATGATATCCGCTTGTTGAGGACGGTACACCTCTACCTGCTCAAATTCTCTTCTGACGTCCGGGGTTTGCGCTTGTAAAACGGCGATGGACATCATCAATATAATCAATGCCAAAACTGCTCTCATAATTCCTCCTTACCAAGGATCTTGAACGAAATCTCAGCGAGAAATCCCCGGAAATCTGAAACGTTGTCTACAATAATCTGGATTTCGTTTCTCCCTTTGACTATCTGGCTGGAATCGAAATACACCATGTTCGGGTAAACAGCCAGCGGATCCGGATCATACATAAATCCATAATTATCACCGAGATTGTGACCGTTTAGTAATACGGTGGCCGATTGGGGAGCGACGAAAACAAGATAACCCTCGCGGAACTCCGTGTCAATAATGAACGACCGCTTAAACATCACCCGTTTTACGGGATTTTCGGATGATTCAGTAACCCATATCGGACTCGCCTGAGTTTCCGATATTTCATCGATCGAAGCCACTGGAATATTAAACCTTGTGGCTGCAACAGATTGTACTGCAACAAAACGATCTGTAACCGGGTCAAACACAAGGGCATCCCATCTGTTGTCAGTATTGATCTTGACAGTTTCCACAGGTATTGCCGCCTTGAGGGTTGCGGTATTATAGATAACTTTCATGGCAAAGTGAAACTCCAGGTTTTTAGCACTTGTATTGGGGAATCTCATCTCCACTTGGTTTGTTCCGGCAGTCCAATAGTTGTGCTGCAAAGGAACGGCAAATTGAGTGGTCAGGAAAGGTTGGCTGGCATTGAGCGTATCCACCCTTGTATAAATCGGTGCTTCGATCTTTGTTTTGTTAATGGAGAAAGAAGCATCATAGGGAAAAACGATCTGTGCCAAACCAAATTCCGGAGCGACTCGGGCACGGAAAGTTCTGCCCAAAACCAGTTCGTGATTGGGTGGGATATCGACCACACTGAGTTTTTGGCCTTTGGGGCTGACCGTTTCTCCTTTTAATCCGGCTGCAGTTCTGGGGTCGGATGCTCCGATCTTCCCCATACTGATCTCCCAGCCATCGCCAAGCAGATAAGTTTCCACTTTGTAGGGCGGAAGCGCATTCCATTCTTCCAGTTTTGATCTTGCTCTTAGGGTATGGACATTCGTGTAGCCCGCAAGATGGTAATTGTCATAAATTTCGAGGTATGAGCGATAAGCTGCATTAAGATATTCTTGGGCATAATCGTCCCGCATTCTGTTGATACCGCCCACGATAAAGTCATAATCTTCCTTGGAATAATTCCGGCGGTTGCGATATTCACCGACCTCCCAGGAAACCTCAATATACCGGGCAATCGCAGTTTTTACCACATGTGCGGCAAATTCGTTTATTGCGGCAATATGACTGAGCGCTCGCAAGGAACGCGCATTATCCAAATCAAACTGCTGACCTTCGCGAATCAGAGCAATGACCTTGTTGATTTCATCTGTGACCTGCCGTTTGAAAGCAGAAAGGAGATTGGGTCTTCCTCCAGTCAGGTGATTTTTCCATGTGGTTCTTGTGGAAACAGAGATCAAATCTGCTGGTCTACGTTTGACGAATCCATTCTCCAAAGCAGTCATCTGGGTATCGAATCTTCTGCAGAAAGCATTTTTTGCCTGGATGGCGTCGTATGCCTTTTGAGCATTGTTAAATTCAGCGTAAAGAGCTTGAAAGCTAAGATTCAGCCCTTCCCGTTGATAGTCCGCTTCCATCTTCTTAAACTCGTCGCGCTTAGCAAAAGCAAGAGTCCAGTTTTGGTTTTGATAGGCATTTTCAAATTCTATTGCGACTTTTCGTAGGTTGCGTCTTGCTACATTTTCATAGCGGATGAAATTGCTTTTTTCTTTTTGGAATATCTCTTTGGCCAGGCGGTCGGATTTGAGAGTATCTCCCTGTGCTAAAGCGTAGTCGGTAATTCTCATCATATAAGGAACTACCAAGTTGTGCCTGGGGTATTCCTGGATAAACCCCTCCAACAATTGGTTCAATCGCTTTTCGTCCCTAGTTTGTTGAACTACATCGAGCGCCCATAGGAATATCTGTTCTTCCGGGATATCCTTGGTATCGACTCGTTTTGCTTTCGCGTCCTGGTGCAGCATCAGATACAGATCTGCCGCTTCGTTTCGCGTCTGTGGATTCTGTGCTTTGCGTTCGATATTGGATACTCTCAGACGGAAAGTTTCGTTACTGGAAGGATATTTCTCCATGAATTCGTTCTGCAATCTGGCAGCAAGGTCTTTCCTGTTCATCAAACTATCCGCGATATTCCACGCATCGAAATACAAAACATATACGTCCTGGACGCTTGTCTTTTCAGCGGCAACTTGAAGCAGTATATCAATACTCGATTGGTATTGGTTGGATTTTACCAAGGCTTTGTGTGACTCCATCATGTAACCAGTGCTGCGGTTGGAATCGCTGACCTTGAATTCTTCAGCCAACCTCAGGTATTGTGATGCCGCCAACTCAAAGTTATTGCTTTCTTCGGCTTCATCAATTATCCGCTGGATCTGATACAGTGCCAAACTATAAAGCATAGCACGGTCTTCGGCATTTTGAGCATAATCCAATGCTTGGCGATACCAGTTTTCGGCGTCCCGATACTTCTTTTCGTTTTCAGAAATCCGGGCTAACTGGATATACAATCCCCTAACCTCAGGTCCCGTAAGGGCATCCCTTATCTCCAGCAGTTTGATGTAATGAACTGTGGCGTATTGATACCAGCCACGTTCAAATTCTTTATCTGCCAGATTGAAGAGAATCTGACTATACAATCTCACATTTTCTGGTGATCTGTAAGTATCTGATACCAGAATAGTGAGGAATCTATTCGCTATGTTCTTGTACCACAAATAAATATCATCTGAGGATGAGGGCAGTTTCAAGTCCGGATTGGATTTACTATATTCAATCAACTGGGGTGCCAGGGAATCATGGACAGTTTGCGCAAACCTGAAGGCAAGTCCTTCATAATTGAAGAGTTTAGCCTGATCCGTGAGTTCTGCTCTAAGTGCGTAGATCATATCGATCGTGTTGATATACACGAGGGGATCATTGGTCTTTCGAGCAAGTAAATCCCCATGGGCAATGATGTTTTCACGTCGTCCCAAATACCAGGATGGATAATCGTCGCCATGTATCTCAGCAAATGAATGAATCCGATCAATGTGGCTCAAATAAGCAGCGTAGGTCTCAGGATTGGGGTTGTTTAAGAAATTCGAATTCAACCTATACTCGATGTCGAGGTATGCTTTGCGAACAATGGCCAATTGGTCTCGAAATTCCACATGATCCTTGTGAGTAATAAACCACTGAGACTCGCGATGGTAAGCAGAGATTATCTCCAGATTGATTCCATATCGGATATCATCGATACCTTGACCAGGACGTAACTGGTTGCGATATCGGTAATAGGTCGTAATTATCGAATCCAATCTGGTTGGATTGTCGAGGGCATGTGGTCGTAATTGGATCATTGCTCTCATAAAATCGATGGCCTGCATCGGCGCTTGCAACTCAAGTTTTGTTTTAATGGCGACACCCACCATTTTCTCGACCAGATCAAGGTTTGAGTATGTGGCAGGATTGGTAAGAACATATTGGGCGCCTTTTGCCGGCGATATAAAATCAGTACCATCAATCGCCGTGAGACAGTATCCTATGTTTTGAACGGAAGTATAGAGGTAGCTTTTTATCTCCGTAGGGTCTGTGATCTTGCCATCATCGATGGCTTGCAAAATCTGGATAAAATCATCCAACGCAAGTTTGAAGTGTTGTTCCAGATTGCTATTGAGATAAGTCCATCCCCTTTGATAGAGGGCTTCGTAGCGATAGGGACTGGTTTCTTTATCGACAAGGGCGTTATAGTAGTTACGAGCGATGTCATAAAATCTGATGGGCTCAGGGGCATCTGTACCGATCTGAAAGTATAAGGTTCCAAGGCGGTAAGCGGCTTCTTCAAACAGAGGTGAGTCCTTAAAATTATCGAATATATCCTTGAAAGCGAGTATCGTCTCCTGGAACTTATCTTCACCATACCGCAAGTGCTCCGGCCTTGTCGTTGCCTGGGGATTCAGGTCAAAAAACTTGTCAATGGCGTTATCCAGTTCAAAACGGATCAGAAAGTTACTGATAAAGCCAATGTTGTATTGAACCGCATCCCTCAAATAGAACCTTGGATCAATCTCGAGAACTTTGCGATAATGAACGAGTGCGTTTGTCGGATCTGTCGGATATATGGCGTAATGTAACTCTGCCAGTTTGTTATACAGATGAGATACTCCAATCAATTTACCAAAGCCAGCGGGTTGTTCAAATGCCGAAAAATTTGGATTATCCTTTATGAAGAGTGTTATGCGAGCGTATAACTGTTTTCTTTGTTGATTGATCGCTTGCAATTGCCGATCTGCTTCTTCAAAGGTAAGTTCAGCGCTCTTTGCTTCTCTGGCTCGGGCTTGCTTCCAAAGGTCCGAATAAGCAAGTTGCAGATCAATAAACGAGATATCTGATTTGAAACTTGCCAGACGCAACTGGATATCATCTAATTCAGATAAATACTGGTCAGTGACTGCTATCTGGGATTCAATCCGGTCTCTGACCCGCTGCATTTCTTTATCAGCCAATTGTTCCGGTTTGATCGTTTGATATTGCCTGACCAGGTAATCTCTGCGTGAATCGATGAATTGGCGCTCTTCGATTATGAGTTGTTGTTGTTTCTGGTTCTCTTCATTCAGCAGGTTGATCTCTGTGTATAACTCGTCGTAGTGGGTCACATCATAATCATAGTAGGCAAATAGAAGTTCCATCTCCTGTTTCTTGGCCTGATACTCTGCTCTGATAGTATCGAAATGTTCTTGTCTGTGAGTACCGCGTTGTTCCAAAAGATCGATCTGAGTCAGGATAGTATTAAAAACATCGATATTCCGTCTGATCTCGATTTGGCGGTTTAGTTGAAGGTCTGCCTCAACAAGCCGTTGCAGTTCGCCTTTAAGACGGTTATGGATATCGTTGAATACGACCAACTCTTGCTCTTGCTGAACCAAAAAATCGTGATAAACCCGATGTACAGCTTCAACCTTCTTGATCTCGGTTTGCATCGGCTTGAATCTCAACAGATTGGCTTGATTGTATTCATCAAACAACCTAACAAATTGGGCAATGCGTGACAGTTCATAGTTGTAAAGTCGGTTAAGTAAGTGAATAGACAAGCCAGATGGACTTTGAGTTAGATTGTCATGAATTATGGCAAATTGATTCCTCATCTGCTCAATTTCAATGGCGATAGCGGACAGTGATTGTTGTGAGGGATCGTTTAAAACCCGTTGCTTGAGTCCTTCAATCCGATTGAATATTGCGGTTTTTTGGGGTAGAAGAGCCCCGATCCGATCAATCAATTCTATGTAGCCGTGCATTTTCTGCTGGGCATTATTGATACGGCCAGCTTCGGACTCGAGTTCCGACCAAAGATAAAGCACTGATGAGTAAATGCTGCCAGTATCTTTTCTGGCCAGCAGATCCGTAAGAATCTTATGCGCCTCACTCTTATTACCGGAATTAAGCAAGGATAACGCCATTTCATAAAGAGAAAGGACCTCTCTGCCGTCCGAGATCAACTTGTAGTATCGCTGATAGTACTTTTCCGCCTCTGCCCAATTGCCCGCATTCACATGCATTCTGGCCAAGGCAAGTATGATGAATGGTTCGTTTTGATATACTCTTTCCAATTGGGAGAAATCCTGGATCGCTTGCTTGATATCGCTACTGATGGCTACTATCAGCCGGGACATCAAAAGCGCATCATCACCGAACACTTTATCGGCTTGTAGCCTTCGAAAAAGAGCTAATGCCTTGGCATCATTACCGACATTATAATAAGCGTGAGCAATGAGGTTTAAAACCTCCGGTGATGCCAAATCGGGATTCTTGGTGTAAAAGTCGATTGCCTTCTGATCTTGTCCGGTGTATAGTAACACCTTAATATAGAGCACTGCCGCTTTGAGAAACACATCTGAAGAAGGGTAACTGGCAAAAAATTCTTCCAGTCGGCTCTCAGCCCCATAGTCATCATTTTTATAAAACGTTATCCCCGCAGCATAATAATCCAGATTATCCTGCAAAAAGAGGAAGTCTCGGAATAATCTGCTGACCACTTTGAGCAAGGAATCGGCTTTGACGGGATCGCGGACCATTAGAACATCGAGTTGTCCCCCCATTTTGTCAAATTCCTTTTGGATGCTTTCATAGTCGTTTTGAGCCACAAGGCGTTCCAATAGTTGAGGTAGCTGCGACTCGACGCTACGTGCCCGCAATTCGCGTATTCTTTGTTCAATCGCTCGGGACTCCTCCAATTCTTGTTGGAGTAACATCGACTCTTCGGCAATGACATCTCGAATCTGGCGTAACTGCTCTTCAGTCAACTTATCGGACCCTTGGGCAATAACTGGAACAATAAACAGCAGAATCACAAGGGTAAGCACAGAATGACGCAATACTTTTGACATAATAAAGCTCACTTTACTTACTTAAAAGTCTCATAGATTGTCTGGTGTTAAACAGTAACTTCCTATCCTCATCGAAGCGAATCCTCGTTAAAAAAAACAACTTCGCGGTCATTATCATCGATTGACTGCGAAGTCTTCCATTGATCTCAAAGTATCCATTCGCCATCTGAAGAGTTCTCATAACAAGTTTCAGAGTGCTTTCTCCGTTCATCTTCATTCACGGAAGTATGAAAGTAGCCCACGATGCGACATAGACATCATACCTCTTATTGTCTGGCTGCTTCCCTTTCCAGTTCAAGAAGTTCTCGGCGTAACTCCTCGAGCACTTTTTGGGCTTGCTCGCGGGATTCCCTGATCCTGCGGAGTTCTTCCAATATCTGATCCGTAGATGATTGAATTCCGGGTTGTTGAGGACTTATAACTTGCTCTACGGCTGTTGCCTGTTGCCCAGGAAGTCCACCTTCTATCGGCAAACTGGGACGCCGGCGGGCATCGGCATACTTGTCGAATAGATAAGAAACACTGAAGGCAAAGCGCTTGTTAGCGCCTGTGGCATAGTCCTTGAAAAGGTCTTCTATGGCTTGGTATCCTATCTTGGCTGAGAAATTGCGGTAGGAATACTTGAGTCCCATATTAAGCTCGTGGCCATCAAATTCGCCTAGTATAGCCATATTTGCCACTGGTGCAAACTCAACTGACGTAAAAAGACCATTCAGGCGTTTCGACCTTGGAATCTGACCTTTGAAGCGATTCTGTCCCCAGCCGGCATTTAATATCGTTGAGATCGCTGGAATGCCGAAGAAACCACGTAAAACGCTCTGCTTTGAGAATACGATATAGGGTGAATTTCTTTCGTATAAGTATTTATCCGGATGGTCAAAAAAGTCCTCTCCCAGTGGGATCTGCCTGGCATCTTCCCTGATCGGCGAAAAGATATTATCGACTCCGATGGATACTTGGGGCACTCCCATTGTTTCTTCGATCACTTTGAGTTTGACATTGAAGAAATAAACATCGTCACCATAAAGGAAGCCCAATTCAGCGCGGTTCAAAATTCCTACATTAAGCATACCGATCGGGATATACTCAATATCGGCACCTTCTCCTATTTTTCTCAAATAACTGGTAAATTGCGCTTCTGCTGCCTTATTCGGCAGGACGTACGCATCCGGAGTACGTAGCATTCCAATTGTCTGGAACGGCACCGCTTCGACTACTCCCAGCGCTGCTGCCAGGACAAGTAAGCTCAAAATCACTCTTCTCATACTTCCCTCCACCATTTAAGGTGTTTCCTGTAATTTCACTATCATGGCGTTCATTATTCTGGTTGACTTTATCCCGTCAAGGTTTTTTTTCGCTTCCATGAAGAATATGCGCATAAACAAACTATTTAGGGACGGGGAAAACCTTGCATCCCGCTATTTGGAAAACAAGGGATACGCTATCAGGGCACGTAATTACCGGACTTCGTTTGGCGAAATAGATGTCATTGCTTCTCATGATGACATTATAACCTTCATCGAGATAAAAACAAGGTCTCACTGCTCTACCACCAATGCTATGTCAAACATCTCAAGAGCCAAAAAGATCAAAATCTCCAGAACAGCGTTACAATACATTGCCGATCTTCCCGCAGATTTGGCTTATGAAACGCGCTTTGATGTCATCATCTTGTTTCATGATACCCATTCTGACACGTATCAAATCCAGCACATTGAAAATGCCTTCGATCCCGTCTTGGAGTAAGGTATATTGACAAACATCCTTATACCATAATTAAATTCGCTTTTCGCGACATTAGATTCAGAATCGTAGTTTGGATTCATCAAAGTCCTCGCCCAAATAGCGTCTCCAATCGGGATTGGAGAACTCCATATCATCGTTTGAAACATACATCAGCCGGTAGTTTCCGTTCATTTGTATGTCCACAAAGAGATAGACCGCTTTGCGCCTAAGAGTGTACTTCCAAATTTGGTAATCCTTGCGGACATATCTTGTCTCATCCGAGGTTTGTCCTTTTTCAGTTTCGTCCGCGGCACCATTTCGAATATAGATCCTACCCATGTCTGTAGTCCAGCCCGGATCGAAATGAGTAAAGAATCGATTGCTATGATCAACCCGTTCTCGGATCATTTGCAGAACCTTATCGACGGTTTGATTGGTGGTGCTTGCCAGATTGTGCCAGAATAGGGTGATAAATTTTCTTTTCGCTGAGGGTGTCATATTTCGCCAATCAGAGACCTGGCTTCCCGCAGAAAAGTACCTGATAAGCCGGTATTCCTGATCTTCATCGGCAAACAGAAAGACCACCTGTTCTGTTCTTTCGCTGACGGTAAAGGTAAAAGTCCTCCTCTCCGTAAGTTTGTCAAAGGACACGTCGAGAATGCCATAATACAGTCCCGGCTTGAGATCAATCAAAGGAATGGACATGCTCAGTCCTTCCTGACCGCGTTCCAGATAATAGTCGATGTTTTTGCTGACCACCACATTACCGGAACGGCTGATCCCAAGGTTGATGTTGTAAAGGTCGATACCTGGATTTGCCGTTTCATAGATCTCAAAATAGATGTACATCTCGTCCGCGGAATCCTTGTCAAAGAGCTGTGATGGTTCAGTTTGAAACAGCAAGCCATTGCGCCGGAATTTTTCCAGATACCTGCTACTGTCTGCCCGGATGACCGAGATTAGTTCCACATCGCTTAGCAGGGATGCCGGGCTCAGGGTCCTAGGATTCAACTCACGGCTATACACTCGGTTTGTATTCCTATCAATGGCCGTGAACCTCAATTTGTAATCGTCTCGATCCACGAGCAGTTTGATTCTGTTTAGGTATGACTTGGTCTGGGAGGTGATATCATGCTTGCTGCTGAGTCCGATGTTATCTTTAAAATCATGCGTGGCTATGATGCTATCCTGTTGAATGACCTCCAGTCGGATCGCCACTTCGGCAAAAAAGGCCGAATTTTTGGCCACGAAAGTGATATTCCGGTAGGGAATTTGATAATCTATCATCAGGATCGTGTGTTTGTTCTGATCCAGATACCGGTAGGTGCTCAGGTACATATTCAGGGTTGTAGCGGGCAATATCCCCAAGATCCCTAACAGGGTAATGATTATGCAGCATTTAGTGGTCATATTCCTCGTCCGTGTTCTCCAGCCGATAATCGCCATATCCATGAATGTCGGTAAATCTGAAGGTTTTGGTTTGCCGGAGATAATACCAGGTGATAGAAGGTGGATGACCGATCGGAAAGGCATCGTTTACGATATCGTCCGGTGCGCCGAACTTGATATAGATCCGACCCCGGTCTGATTTCCATCCCCTCAGCCGTTTATGGATGGTAAATTTTTCATCCGTATGCATCACCCGCCGGTAAAATTCCTCTCTGGCTTCATTTCTTGCCGTCCCGGGACTGGGATCATGCTTGTCCCAAAACTGATCCAAAGTCACCGAGAGTTTTTCACCGCTCAATCTCCGTAGCGTGTTCCATTCGTTTTGGGATGCGATGTATCTTACCTGATGCAGCTGGTCTTTCAGAGAATAGGTAAGGTAATATGAGAACCATTTATTATACATCATCGGGCTTGTCCGGTATTGGATATTGTCCTCATAGACGGTAACAAGGATCTCTGCCGGTTTTCCTTGCTGGATCAGCGGCAGAATATCCTGCGCGATCATTCTCGGTTCTTCGATCACCACGCTCAGGAATTGATCATCCTTTATGAGTTTCACTGCCATGCTATCCGCCCTGATGGACATTCGCTGATACAATATGCAACTCTGCATCGGTCGATCGAATTGTTCCCAGGTAGCAGGAATAAATGGCATTCCGCCCACATTGCCGATGATAAATGTTCTGCCGATTTCCGTATATCTGCCGTCCAGCACAAAAGAACGTTGCAAACTCGTCGTTCCCCCCAGATCAATGTTTTTTAAGACCAGGGAAAGAATGTAGCGATTGGGCGACAACGTTGTCCTTACATTTACTGGAATGGCGGAATCTCCCAAGCCGGTATCCTTGTGCAGGATTATGGTCTTGTCAGATGTGAAAACACTTCTCTTCCTCTGGTCAGTGATCGAGATCACGATCTGATAGTTGACGCTGGTGGCGTCTTTCCCGAAAATAAAGGTTTTAAGCGGTATCAATACCCATATTTCCGTGTTGTCCTCATAGTTTTCAATTATCAGTTCACTTGAAAACAGGATCCCACCCAGCAGCACAAGAATCAGCAGCATCGACGTTCTAATCATCGGTCAACACCTGGATATGCACGGAAACATCTTGTTTTTCGCACCACAAAAGGAACGTATTATCGGGGAAAAACTGTCCCTGTTTGCTTTCAAATCGATCGATCGATCCATTGTGATAGGCAATCTCCAATTGCAGATTAAAACAGCCTTTGGATCTTTGTTTCCACCCATTGATCCCCGCCAAAACATCCTCCGTGAATACATCTTCTGCCAGACCAAGTTTTATCCTGCCCTTCAATTCAGCCGGCAGATCTTCAAAAGCCAGGATCCGTTTGGGCATGACACGTAACATGGGCTCATCTCCATTGGCAGACTGCGATCTGGACCCGATGATCACATAGACCACGCCCGGCTTTATCCTGTCGATAAATTTTTCATAGTCGTTGTTAAACAAAGCCACTTCAAATCTGCCGCTCATATCCTCCATTTCGATAAAAGCCATCTGATTCCTGCGCACATCTTTTTTCTTGCGGACATTTGCCACGATCCCGCATAGCACAATATCTCCCGTATGGCGCGGCGAGGTTTTTGCCGCTGAGGCGTTAATGATGTGTTTGATAAATTGCCTGAATTCGAAAAGTGGATGTCCCGTCATATAAAAGCCCAATACGCTCTTTTCTTTTTCAAGTTGATAGATATTTGACCAATCCGGTTCGCATGGCAAGGGCGGTTCATATTCGTCACTATCGTCATCTTCCGCGATCAGACCGAATATAGAGGTCTGCCCCTTCTTTTTCTCACGGCTCTGATTGACACTGAACTGCAACGCCTGCTCGATCGCTTTCCACTTTTGCGCCCGACTGCCCCCAAGATCGTCCATTGCACCCGCGGCGATCATACTTTCCAGCACGGTCTTGTTGACTGCCAGCGCATCAAGGCGGGAGCAAAAATCAAAGACCGACCGGTAGGCGCCACTGGCCCGGCGTTCGCTGATGATCGCATTGATCGCCGCGTCGCCGACGTTCTTGATCGCTCTCAAACCGAACAATACCTCGGAGCCATGCACGGAAAATTCCGCTTCACTGCGGTTTATATTGGGCGGGATGATCTTGATGTCCATGCGTTTGCATTCTTCCAGAAAACCGGGGATCTTGGCGGGCTGATCCTCGATGGAGAGCAGCGCCGCCATAAATTCCACAGGATAGTGCGCTTTGAGCCAAGCCGTATGATAAGCGATCAAAGCATAGCAAGTGGCATGGCTTTTATTGAAAGCATATTCCGCAAAGCGTGTCCAATCCTGCCAGATACTTACCATGACCTCTGGCGTTACTCCCTGGCTCGTGGCTCCCTCAAAGAATTTTTTCTGATACTGCTCCATCATGGTTATATTTTTCTTGCTCATCGCCTTGCGTAGAGTATCGGCATCCGCACCGCTGAGATTTCCCATCTCTCTTGAGATTTGCATCACCTGTTCTTGATATACGGTCACGCCATAGGTCTCTTTGAGAGCAGTTTCCACCAGCGGATGGTCATAGACCACTTTCTCTTTGCCGTGTTTGCGATTGATGTAAGTAGGAATGAACCGCATCGGTCCAGGGCGGTATAAAGCCACCATGGCGATCAGATCCTCAAACTTATTGGGTGTCAATTCCACAAGGTTTTTTCTCATCCCCGCGGATTCGAATTGGAAAATCCCATAGGTCTGTCCTTTACCCAGCAATTGAAATGTCTGTTTATCATCCAAGGGCAACGAATCCAGATCGATCTCATCGCCCCGGCTGGAATAGATCAGTTCCCGCGCTTTCTCCAGCAGGGTAAGGGTTTTCAACCCCAGTATATCCATCTTCAATACTTTCAATTCGTCCAGCCATTTCCCCTCAAATTGCACCAACACAGCGTTTTCCGTATCTTTCTGGGTACTGACGGCAAGCGGGACATAATCCGTCAGATTGCCCGGAACGATCACCACGCCTGCCGCATGGATACCGGTCTGGCGGATCAGTCCTTCCAAGACCAGACAATGCTTGTAGATCGTCTGATACAATTCATTGCTATTGATCAGTTCCACGAAATCACGATTGTCTTTGATCGCGGTTTCCATACTGTTACAGTTATCCGGGATGAGTTTGGTAATGATCTTTGTTTCTTTGGCTGATACTCCCAGGACCCTTGCCACGTCGGTAATAACGGATTTGGGTCTGAGCGTATTGAGCGTTATTATCTGGGTCACGCTGTCGCGGCCATATCTTTGGACGATATAATCAATTACTTTGTTTCTGCCGCGGGCACAGAAATCGATATCGATGTCAGGCATGCTGATCCGGTCGGGATTGAGGAAACGTTCAAAAAACAGACCATACTTGATCGGATCGATCTTGGTGATCCCCAGCAGGTATGCCACGATGCTACCTGCCGCCGACCCTCTGCCCGGTCCAACTGCCACTCCCTGTTTTCGGGCATTGTCGATAAGGTCTTTGACGACCAGGAAATATCCGTCAAAGCCCATTTTATTGATCACGCCCAGTTCGTAATCCAGACGCTTTTGCGCAAGCTCGGCGTGCTGCGGATAGCGGTGCGGGAGCTGTATTTCGCAGAGATGCCTGAGATAGTGGGACATATTGTCAAATCCCCCGGGCGTCTCGATCTCCGGCAGGAGAAATTTGTCGTATTTCAGTTCCAGATCGATCTGTTCCGCGATCTTGAGCGTATTTTCATAAGCCGCGGGTATATCGGGAAAGATCTGGCGCATCTCATCCGGTGATTTGAAATACAATTGATTGGTGTTGTATCTCATTCGGTCCGGGTCGTCCTGAGCACGGGCGGTCTGAATACACAGCAGGATGTCGTGCGATTCGTTATCCTCTTTTTTGAGATAATGCGAGTCATTGGTCAGGACCATCTGCGTATTGGTCTTGCGCGCCATCTCGATCAGCAGGGGCATCACCGTTTTCTCCGGCGGCAGCCCATGATCCTGAATTTCGATATAATAGCGATTGCCAAATAACGATTTATACCAGGCGATCGTTTCTTCCGCTTCCCGGAAACGTTCATTCAGGATCAGGGACGGGATCTCGCCCTTGACGCAGGCAGATAGGCAGATCAAGCCATCGGCATGCGCCGAAAGCAAACTCTTGGAGATGCGTGGTTTATAGTAAAACCCCTCAATATAGGACTTGGACGATAGTTTGATCAGATTGCCCCATCCGGTCTCGTTCTGCGCCAAAAGGATCAGATGATACCGGTTGTTTGATTTGGAACGCTCGTCATTCAATTCGCCATTGATGATATATGCCTCGATCCCGATGATCGGTTTGAGGCCGGATTTGCGGGCGCTGCGGTAAAAATCGATCGCGCCAAAGAGATTGCCGTGGTCGGTGATTGCCACTGCCGGCATACCGTATTCTTTGGCTAACGCGATCATTTTATCGACCCGGCATATCCCGTCTAACAAACTGTATTGGGTATGATTATGCAGATGCACAAAAGACATTGCTATACTCCATTCTGGACTCCCGGAGACGCTAATCGCCGATAGGGATTCTGTCAAAGGATTATTTGCCTCATTTTTGGATCTGCCGGTAAGATGATTGAAAACAGATATCTTAAGACCGTTGCACATAGGTGTATCACCGGCTTCCGCCGGTCGTTTCGTTGCACCGGCTTCCGCCGGTCGTTTCG
>CAYZZE010000028.1:0-21167 GCA_964482845.1 uncultured Candidatus Cloacimonadota bacterium | reverse complement strand
ACGACCGACTGAAGTCAGTGCAACGACCGGCTGAAGTCAGTGCAACGACCGACTGTAGTCAGTGCAACGACCGGCTGAAGCCGGTGATACGCTTATGTGCAACGCTCTTTGAGAGATGGTTTGGATATAGCGATAGAGACAGCCGCTCTGAATCATCCAATGGACTGAAGATAGTTTAGATTCACCCGGGCTGTGTATCCGCTGATGTCCTCCTTGCTTGATAACCTTAGTATAACCTTAGTATAACCTTACGACCGTAAGGTTATACTAAGGTTATCAAGCAGGGAGGAAGCAAGGAAAAGCCCCGCGATTGCGGGGCTTTTGATCACATTCAATCTGATGGATTAAGGATAATGCCTTATTTCATCAGCATCATTTTTCGGGTTTCGGTGCGTCCGTTGGTATTGAGGCGATAGAAATAAACGCCGCTGCTGACGAATTGGCCGTTATCATCGGTTCCGTTCCAAACCACTTTGTGTTCGCCGATATTGACGTTTCCATTGACCAGGGTCTTTACCAATTGGCCTTTGAGGTTATAGACGGCAAGATTGACATGACCGGCGGTGGGCATGCTATAGGCAATGGTGGTGGTAGGATTGAAGGGATTGGGGTAGTTTGGCTTGAGCAGATTGGTGAGGGGCGGCAAAGCCACTTCGTTGGTGCTGACGTTTTGCCCGACGGGGAAGACGATCTGGAGTTCGAAATACATCACTCTGCCACCGTCGTTTTGTCCAACGGGCGGAGAAATGGCAGCCGATCCCCAAGTGTAGTCGTCAAAGAACATGATACCCAGGCGACCGACCTTGTTATCACCCTGCATACCCATAAACTTGATCTTGTCAGCAGGATAGACCCACATGGGTTTGATCCCCGTGAATTGAGGCGTTTCGACATTATTCAGGACAATGGGTTCAGACCAGGTGCGGCCATTATCGGGAGAGACGGAGATGTAGATCTCAGGAGTATTGGCAAATGCGGTATAGTCCGGGTCATTGAAATAATTAGCCTCACGCGCGCGCATCGAATTCTGCCAGACCATCGCCATCATATGCTGGTCGTTCGATTCACTGATCTTGATGTTGTTATAGTGGAACATCATGGCAGCACCATGGACATCGGAATCCCAATGGGGGAAATTCCAATCGGAAGCCATCAGAGGATACTGATTCGGAGGAGTACCGCCGTGGGCATCGACCACGCCCCATGGCTCTTCCATGTCCCATGGCTGGAACCAATTATCCGGATTTTCACTGATCGGATAAACCTCGCGGATCTCGAAGGTCTCGGTGACGGTATCGAATACGTATTGTTTGACGAACTGCAGAGCAGGATAATAGAAGCCCTCGGCATTATTCAATGCCCAAAGTCCGGCGATCTGCAGATTGCCTTCGGAATCGACGACGGAATTGAGATGGCTGGAATTGGCAAGTTGCCAATAGAGGGCATCGTCGGCATGAGGCACCTCATTGGTGTCGGTAAAGTAACCGGGACCGCCGGGATAGGCTGGCGGATTCCATGAGGGAAGTTTGCTGTAGTCGCTTACTCTGCGCCACGTTCCCATTCCATAATTGTCACAAATGAAGACATCCATGTCCGGCTCGTCAATCGATTCATCGGTAACAGAATCCACGGCAAAATGGTATCCTACGTAATAGACATTACCATCATGACCGACAGCCAGAGAATGGAACGGGCGGCGCCAGACCAATTGATCGACATTCCAGTTGTTCATTTCCGGGATGAAGGTGTGAGACCAGTTCAGGATATTTCCCATTTCGATGTCATCTACGTCAAAATCGGCATAGGCGATATAAGCATTTTCAGAGGGGCCGCCGGTATTGGTCTCGAAGTTCCGTCCCAGGACATATACCCGTCTCTTGCCGGGGATCGGTGAGGGTCCGACTTCGACGGTGGGCCAGATGAATTCGTTGTCGGTAGTTGTCACGCCATTGGGAGCGGTAATGGTCGTGGGGTTATTGATGATGACAACCGGATCATTGATCAGACCGGGCAGACCCCCAAGAAAGGCATCTGAAGTGAATTGGACTTCGAAAGGAGCATCGGTATCGGCATTGACGTGCCATGCATATAGCGGTTTTCCGACGATGGGATCGAAAACCATGGTGGGATATCCTTCCCAGTTTTGTACGGATGTCACTTCGTTGACCGAGATGGCTCCGGCAGGATCGACATAGGCATAGAAAACGCGGCGTTGTGACGCAGGTTGACGTCTGCCATGGAAAACCATGAAGTATCCGCCACCGAATTGGTCTGCCACGAAACGCATCGGGATACTGTTGTAACTACCGATCATATAATCAAAGTAGCTGGTGATAATGTTTGTGGGATTGACCGTGAAGGTATGAGCCGGAACGTTGCGGGTAGGCATTATGCGCTGTCCCCGTTGGTTCAGTTCCAATTCTTGCTTGTTTGTACCCATTTGCATGTCATTTGCACTAATGGCGCCAATCATCACGATCAATGCCATAGTGATTAGCAATGCTTTTTTCATTTTTTTTACTCCTGTTTACTTGCTCTTTGTTATCATAGTTTAGAAACTCATCTTAATGGAGACGCGGTGAGCGCTCTTAATAATGGTTTCGGCCAAGTATCCCATGTCCGTGTAGGCATAGTCGATATTAAATATGGTAAAACGCGTGGGCACCTGCCAGCCGCCACCGGCGCTGAAACCATTTGTATCATAATTGAATTGGTATCCGCAACGCAGGAAGAGGTTGCTTAGTTTATACTCTGCGCCGAGATTCCAGGTCTCCATACGATCAATGACGTTATCCAATTGCAGTGAGGCGATGAGATGGGAATCATGAGAGCGGTAAAGGTCACCGCTGATACCGAGCGAGAAGCTCATGGGTATTTTGCTGGGCAGTTCCGGACCGTCTTCATCGATCAATCCGTCCCCTTCATTGTCCAACAGATCCCATGGATCCTCATCGTAGAGGCCATCGCTTTCATTATCGATACGATATCTTACTTCGGGACCGAAGTTTCTAAGCGTCATACCGATTTTGACATTACGCCAGCGGGTATTATACATTGATCCCAAGTCAAAGGCGAAACTATTGACCGAGAATTCATGGAGGTTTTCCCTCAGATATTTGACCGAGGCGCCGGCAGAGAATTTGTCCGTGTATTGCTGAGCATACGCCAGACCCGCAGCGATATTGCTGGCGGTAAAGGTCTCGCCGCTTGGTCCGAAGGTATCTTCATCGGTCACTTCCATTTGATCCATGTGGAGAACCGAGGCATACACTGCCCAGGTGGATACGCCGGTGGAAAATGATGCGGCGGCGAATTCGTGCATGATATTGGCAGGCCAATTGGTGTGGGAAAAGAACGCCTGATTCCGCGTGGCGGGAGCAAGCCCAGCGGGATTCCAGAAGACAGAAGAGATATCGTCTGTCACGGCAGTATATGCTTCACCCATACCGACGGCGCGGGCATCAATACCAAGTTTTAGAAACTGCAGGGCAGCAGTTCCGACTTTGCCAAATGGTTCGGCAGACAGCAAAGCAGGAAGCAGGAGTAAGGCGATTGATATGATGAAAATTATCTTTTTCACTGTTTCCTCCTTACTTTATGATCACGAACTTGCCGACTTTGCGTTTACCGTCTGCTTTGTTTTCCACAGAATATAGGTAAACTCCGGGGGCAATGATCTGATTGTTTCTGGATAGCAGATTCCAGGCATGGATACCGCTGGCAGACAAACCATGATAAGAGGCTTTGGACACGGTAATGATATCTTCCTGATAGGCGCCGTTATGCTGGATATCTTTGACGAGATCGCCAGCAAGAGTGTAGATTCTGATCACACAGCGCTCAGGCAGATTGACAAACCACAAACGACGGCTCTTGTCTCCCGTCCGGTCTTGTTCGCGACGTCCGTCAAACTTGCTGCTGCCGATATATGGATTGGGCACAACGTATATGTTATCCATGCTGTCCTTTGCCAAAGGACCGGGGAAGAATACCTTCATGTTTGCGTCGGCGTCACGTCCGGTTTCGAGGTAATCGAGATCATTGGATGGAATACCCCGGTCATATGCAGTGGCGGCAACATAATACTCAACACCGCGGCGGGGTCTATGGATGGAAGCATTGTAATATCGCCTTGACAAGCGGTATTTGCGCAATTCATTGAGTGCATCGGTATCATCGGCATCGGTTGGGATGGTAAACTGGCCGCCGTGTCCTGGCAATGGTATCAATTTGGAGTCATACAACTCATCAAAGACCTCGGGTCGGATCTCAGGATGCGCAAACAACCTGGCTTGTAAATCCCGCACCTTGTCGAGAGGAAGGAGAGGATTATTGGCAGCAATCTGTTCTGCTTGTGTTTGGATGGCTGGCGTCCAGTCCACAGCCGGATGATAGATCGGGAATCCCCAGAATATGTCACCGGTTGTAACCGGTACGGGCAGATAGTTTTCATCCAATCTGTAGAACCTGGTATAGTCAGCGGTATTCACCCAGGCATTACGATTGGGCAGCCCCTTGCTGATACCCAGATAACCGCCAAAATTGGTAAAGAGCGAATCGACGTGGCTATTAACATTATAATCAGCAAAATCGACTGCTGTGTCGATCTTATCCCAGCGTTCCACCAATTCCCAGTCCTCTTGCGACCCGCTGCCTGATCTACCCCAGATGGAGTATCCTTGGAAGTCGTGCCGGAGTCGCCAGGCGGTCAATGGATTGACCAGCGCTTGATTGTTCCATATCCCATTGGGCTTAAATCTATCGAGTTGGGGACCCCAACTTGCCCAATCGACCCAGGTAGGATCACTATCAATACCGGGCCATCGCAATACGTCCGGATTCTGCCATCCGATGACGGCAGTGCTCACGGTTTTGGTGTCGTATGCGAATTCGCTGCTGTTGTTCCAATACATATCGATCCGGGCACCATCATCCTTGAGTTCGGCATAAAGGCTTGGTATTTCCGGCGGTTCCGGAGGATTGTAATGTGGGAATGTATCGGGCAAAACGACCGTGGTCAGGGTTTGTGCCTGTCCATAGATCTCTTTTGCCCAGCGGGCAGTTCGCTTGAGTTCTTCGATATTATCCCCGGGGAAGTTGGCGATCACGATCTTCATCGTCTTGCCGGGTGCAAGGTGCCAGCGCTTATCAGGATCGGCATAATCTGCTGTGCCGGGCTGGGCGCCATAGAAAGAAAAGAGAAATCTGGTGTCGGCGGGATCGGGCTGCTCGTATTCCATCACATCGTCTTGCTCCGGTCTCAGTGGTTGGAATTTAGTGTCATTGGGGTTTCTTCCGGTCAAGAGCCAATATTTCTCATTGGCGGTTTTCCGTGGAGCGAAACTCATATTATGGGGACGGAAGTCATCCGGTCCTTCACCCACTCTCCAGTACCAGCAATGGAACTGCAATTGCTCTGGATCCGGGGTACACACGCGAGCGCCGACAATGCCGGGGGATAATCCGCCATCTCCATCAAAATCACGGGTATAGGCAAATTCGTATCCGGTGCCTTTGACATATCCCGAAACGTCATCATTGGCTTTTTCTGGACCCCATGATTGAGGACCGACGTCACAATCCATATAGATACCCATGGCACAGTCGAAGAGAGTATCCTGAGTGGCAATATTCATGTTGGTGATATTAAACTCCACATACACCAGATTCTTGATATAATCAAAACTCCACTGATAAGACATTTGGCGGACGCTGACATTGAGCGGCACGTGAGTATTTGTACCGCGGGATATGCCCAGATCACGGTCACCCGGGGTTCCAAAAGGACATTTGTCATAATAGTAGGAGATAAAGTCCTGCTCAGAAACCGGAGCACCGTCCTCATCGATCAATCCGTCTCCATCATCGTCATAGGGCATGGTGAAGGAGTATGGATGATGGGGGTGGTTTTTCTTCGATAGATCCATAAACCCGAGAGGGAACCAGATCTCATTGTTTTGCATATCGGAAACAATGTTAAGATTGTTTGATTGATGGATATGCTGTCCACCAAATGATTGGAATACGGCGGGCAATTCGTTGGCTACCCTGAGTGGGAAAGTATAACCCACGAAATCCTCATCGATTATGCCGTCGCCATCGTCTTCCTCTCCTCGCCGCTGTTGGCGGGTGGATGCAGTGGCGATCTGGTCAAAAGCATTATATAGGCTGTAGTAGTCTTGGACATTGGGGTTACCTGTCACGAGGGGATTATATGCGGGCAAGAACTCATATAGGTCTTTATCTCCGTCAAAACCAACCGTAACCAGAGTATCAATCACCGGTCTGAGCCCGGCATGCCACCCTGTATCACCCTCGGCAATGACCGCACTGCTGTCGGCAGTAGGGTTTTGAGCCACCCAAAACAGTTTGCGTCCAGCAGCATTTCGGCGGTATCTCTTAGCGCCGAACCAGAGGGCACCCTGATAGAGATAGTCAATTCCGCTTCCGCCCGGATATTCAAGCGAAGGATATTGAGGCACCACGTCGTCACCGGAACCGAAGAATCCGTAATTACTTACACGTAGCCAGATATTCCCCACATTGTGCCAGCGGGAAAGATCGAGCCGCTTGGATCCTCCGGAAGGAACGGCAGAGGCGGCAAATACCGCAGTTATGCTCATTAAAAGCAGAATTGCGGTGCAAATCGATAGTTTTAATAACTTCATTAAACGCTCCCAGTTCTAATTAAGTCGAAATTCGATCGGGACGATGACCAGCGTATCGACTGGACGACCACTGCTCTTCCCGGGTTGAAATCTTACTTTTCTCACAGCGGCTATTGCTGCTTCATCCAGACCACCTGGTCCGGCTTGCAAAGACCGCCTTACCTTGATATTACCTGTTGAGCCATCCCGATATACCTCCACTTCCAGAATGACTGTTCCCTGCAATCCAGCCCGGCGGGCAAACGCAGGATATTCGGGTTCCAATCTGCCAACGATGACCGGGGGGTCATCGTAAGGGACAAATTCCACCATGGTTTCATCAATTCTGCTCAATTCTCGAGCGGTGCGGTCAATGTTTCCAATTTGAGCCAGTGCCTGCTCATATTTATCCACGGCGACTTGATCGGTTCCGAGTTCGTCACTGATCTGGATCTGAATATCCACCTGAATATCCGTTTCCGGAGGCGTGATCTTCTCACGCTCCTCCATTGGGATGTCCACCAATTCCATTTGCTGGATAGTGAATTTCTGGCGCTTGATCTCAATATTTGGTGTCACCATCACGGCAAAGAGCAACAATACCAAAGCCACAGCCAGGGCTTTATCGAACTGGGCATTGGCGATGTCTTTCCAATCGTTGATTTTGGTAGTCATCGTGATCCTCCTATTGCTGACGTCTTTGCGTCTCAAAGGCGACCAGCAAGGCATTTGCTACCTGAAGTTGTCTCATAATGTCAGACATGGCGCCATACTTAGTTTCGCGATGCGTTCTAAAACATACGACCAAATCCGGGTCATCCGCTCTCTTTCTGATCAATGTGTCCGAGATAAAAACGTCATCCTCGGTCTCGATCCGTGTGGGTATATCGTCGATAAGGATGGTTTCGTCACGCATCACATATATTGTTGTGGTATGATTCCGGGGAATTCGCTCGATGCTTTCCGCGATCGGCCATGCTTCGCGTTCCACCCAGAATTGTTTTTCCTGGACAAAGACCGTGGAAACCATAAAGAATAGCAGCAGCAGAAATGCAATGTCGGACATTGAACTGGTGGGTATGTTCGTGTAGTTTTGTCTTTCTTTCTTAATCTTTGCCATAAACCACCTCAATTTGTCGAGAGCGAGATCTTTTCGACGTTTGCTGCTTTGAGCCGATCAACCACTCTGATCATATCGTTATACCTTGCGTCGCGATCAGTGATAATTCTGAATATCATTTCCCGGTTTTCATTGAGTTTGTCATTGATAATCGTATCAAGTCGTCTATTATCAATGTCTGCCGGAGCATCATTATTTATGGCGATAAGACCGGCTGGCGTGATCTGGATCCGCGTCATTTCCTTTTCCGTCAAAGTGATGGTCTCAGTTTTTTGCGCGTCTTCCGGAGCTGCCTGAGGCAAGACCATCCGGATTCCTTCCTTTACGTCAAACTTGGTCGTCGCCATAAAAAAGATGATCAGAAGGAAGGCGATATCGGACATTGAAGCGGTTGGGATCTCCGCTTTGCTCTTCCTCTTACGACCGATTTTCATGCTGATTCCCCTTTTCTTTAGGCAAGGGTTTTGGTTTCGGCGGCTGGTTTCTCGGGTTTGGCTTCGTTCTTTTTGCCAGTTGCCTGCGAGGGTGAAGACTCTCTGTCGATCAGCGTTTCGATCACTTTTTCTGAAGCGCGCTGCATATCGATCACCAAGCCATCAACCATGGTAACAAATATATTATTGAAGAACTGCACCGGAACCGCTACGATCAATCCGGCCTGGGTTGTAATCAGAGCGATCTTGATACCGTTGGCCACGATCGTTGCATCCACGGCGCGAGCGGCTTCAATGGATGCAAAAGCCGTGATCATACCGGAAACGGTGCCAAGAAATCCCATCATCGGGGCAAGAGTAATGGCCGTGGATAATTCGATGAATCCTTTTTCCAGGTAAGACATCTCGATCATGGCGGCATTTTCAATGGCTTTTTCGACTGCTTCTATGCCGCGATCGGCTTTGAGAAGACCAGCGTAAACCACCGATGCCACGGGTCCGCGTGTGTTTTGGGCGTAAGTCAATGCATCCTTGAATTTACCTGATTCAAGTAGGGGAACCAATTTGCTCAGGAATGTGCTGAGGTTATACTTAGCATACATCAAAGCGATAAACTTCCAGATTATGTAAGCCAAACCATATAGCGTAATAAAGAGAATAGGCCACATTGCCCATCCGCCATTTTTGAACCACTTGACGGCTTCACTGCCAAAGACAAATTCTGCGACTCTTTCCACACCGCCTTTAACAATCGTGGCTTCACCCAAATCTGCTGTCTCTGTTGCCGTGGGTAGATCGACATTCTTCGGCTCCTGTGCAAATGCCGCCGAGATCATGAACATGCTCATGATCAGAATCATGAGTGTCAATAATGAGAGTTTTTTATACATTATAAGGTTCCTCCTTGGAATATATTAGAAGTTCACCGTAACACCGAGTGTGATTCCGCGGTGGTTGTTTACAAATCCCGGATTGCGGATCGCAAGATTGTGGACAAATTCGCGTTCGCCATAGACAAAACCGGTATCAGATTCGGCCAGGTCGGCTCCGTCGTAATATGGAGAACCTGTACGGGGATAAACAGTCAGGACGTTCTTCGTTTTAAATAGGTTTTCCACATCCAAAAACACGCGCATATTCATTTTGCGAGGCAACTGGAAGCCCTTGCTGAGACGGAGATTGGCGGAATGAGTCAAGTCCTTGCGCTTGCTATTGGTCTCCAACATTTCTCTTCCTTCTTCGCTCATTGGGGTATATGGAGCTCCTGAGGAGAATGACCAATTCATATTGGCCGTGAAATCGTCAAACGGCAGAATAAAATCAGTAAAGGGTACGAAGTATTCTTCGCCTCTGCCGATACGGAAGGTGTAATTCAAACTGAGATTGTGGCGGATATCCCAATCCAGCGGAAACTCCCGCAAACTGGTCATTTCGTCCTGGATAACGGTGCTGGAATTGTTTCCTTGAGCCCATGCCAAGGAATATGAGACCGACCAGGTATAGAAATCGGACATCAGTTTTTCCAATGAAAGGTCGATGCCGCGGGCAGATCCATAGTCCTCAGAGATAAATTCGTACCAGGTGATCTGTTCTTCGCCCGGTTTCTTCACCTTGCGGGTGCTGACATAATTGTAGATGTTTTTGTAATAAGCCGCGACATCCAATACATAATCCTCGGACAATTGATGCGCCAGGCCCACTTCATAGGTAACAGTAATTTGGGGCTCCAAAGCGGGATTTCCCACGGTGATCGCTTGATCAGTGATGTTTGCATCCTCAGGAGTTTTGCTGGTAAAAATGTATTGCATCTGAGGCAACTGATTCTGATAATTATATGCAAAGCGGAGGACATCGCGATCGGTAATGGGATGCGATACGCCCAAGCGGGGTGAAATCATCATCTGGAAGCGGTCTTTCTTATTGAATTCTACTGTTTTGAAAGAACCATCATCCTGAGCGACCTGATAACTATTGCCGAGATACCAGAGGTCAAAGCGGAGACCGGCATTGACGATCATACCTTCCCATTCCATTTTATCCTGCAGGTAATAGGCCGCCTGCCAGGGATTGGCTTTGTACCCATCACGTTTACCACTGGCTGCTTTAGCTGCGGCAAGGTAATCCTCCGGTCTGTAGATAGGTATCACGACGTTATCGTCAGTGACGACCACCGCCAGTAGTTCTGAAGGGATCCCACCAACTGTGGTATCGTAATTTGCTGGGTTGTATATGCCTCTGAGATATGCCTGGCGGCGATCTTCATAGATACTCAGAAAACTCTGCAGTTGGTTCTTTTGAATGTCATACTTGACAATTTCCAGTCCGGTTTTGGCAAAATGGATGTCATTGATCTGCCATTCAAAATCACCTCTGGCACTTAGGGCAACGGTCTTGTCATCGATAAAATTGTCCCAGATCGTTCCAGGAGGGTTAAATCCCTGGACTTCCCTCGGAAATTCAACGCCCTGAATGCGGTATGTCCAGAAAGCACGATGCAAAAATCCATCATCATAAATCCCGTCGCCATCGTCATCAATGCTATGATAACCAAAGTCGCCATTCAGCGCATTGGCGATATACTGCTGCAGGTTTAGGTTATTGGGATCGACATACATTCTGAGGTAATCATCCCTACCGATGCCACGAGGCCCCATCCGGCTGTCTTTACGGTAATAACTGGCTTTGACTTTCAGGTTCATCACCGGATTGAACACGTGATCATAGGTAGCGACTGCCTGGCTCTGATTTGTTTCATCAAAGGCATAGTGTTGCAGGGCATAGGTCCATCCGTAAGAAAAAGGAAAATTATACGAGCGGTCGCCTCTGATGGCAAATGTGGCCACTTGAGTGGGATTGAATATGTATTTGGTCTTGAAATTCATATTGTATGAGTTGTAGTTGCGGTTGCCCAAGTCGATTCCCAGGAAACTCTTGCGATTGGCGTATGGGTCGTATTTGGGATATTCGTATTCCAGTAATTGGCGATACTCGCCCATGATCTCATCAAAATAGACGTAATCGTCATTCGGCGAGCCAACGTAATAATTCCTCAATCTGCCATCAAACCACTGTCCACCCCCATTGAGGTAGAAGGTAAAACGTTCGCGTAGGTCCCCAAAACCCTGACCTAGTACGGGACCTCCGATGGCAAACTTGAATACGTCATCATTTCTGCCCTGGTTGAACAGGTGATCGGTATTGTATTCGATCCTGCCCGAATAGAAGGGATCGCCGTCCTTGGTCACAATATTGATCACAGCCGATTGCGCGTTACCGTATTCCGCTGAGAAGCCACCGGTCATAACTTTCATATCCTTGATGGCATCAATATCGACCTGTAATGCAGACCCACCGTCAACCGGATCGGACACGGACATCCCATCCACGGTATAGTTGATCTCGTTGGATCTGCCGCCGCGGATGTGGATCTGGCCACCAACCTGGGTGATTCCCGGCTGTAAGACCAAAATACCCGCAACGTCGGTAACCGATGTATCGGTAATGTTGGATACATCGATCTGGCGTTCCGAACCCAACCTGTCTCTCTGCACATCTCGTTCTGCTGTAACGACCTGTGCTTCAATCTCAACACCTACCCGGGTCATTCTTGCATCCTGGGGGGTAGTGGAATTGACATTTATTCTGACATCACGTACTATTACCTCTTGATATCCCACCAGTTGGAATCTTACAGTATAAGTCCCGGGCGGAATATTAAGGATGATATACGAGCCGTTCTCACGGGTCTGACCACCCGTAAGACGCTGTTCTCCGGACAAAACCATTATGTTGACGAATTCCAGTGCTCTTCCCTGAGCATCACGAACTCTTCCGGCGAGTTTTCCGGTCGTTTGTGCTTGCAGCAACGCTGTAGAAGCTGCAAGAAAGACGAGTAGGATCAATGCTATCTTTCGCATCGACAAACCTCCCTTCACTCCTAACTTGTATTCTTAATCTTCATAATCACATTCTATCGGTCACCAAAAGACGATTGCTTTTTTTCATTGGGGGATTCTTCTCTGAGATTATCCGATATTAGTCAAGCAGTTTTTTTTCCACAATCCGGCATAGCGCAAGCAGATCATGGTATTGATACACTGTATTTCATACGAAAACAACTTCTTTAGCGCGACCAGTTGCGGGTTCAATATGTCCCAAAACAAACGCAGAACTTTTTTGACACAATTCATTTGCCAGGGTCTCTTCTGCCACGACGATCATGCCAATGCCCAAATTGAAGGTCTTGCGCATATCTTCATCACTGAGGTTTCCACCCTCTTGCAGCCATTGAAAGATCGAAGGTCTGTTTTGCGGCACTTCATGACAAACCGCCCTTTGACCCAAAGACAAGACCCTTTGCAAATTGTCGGCGATCCCACCGCCGGTTATATGAGCCAAGGCGTGCAAGCGAGGATCGGCAAGATAGCAGTTCAGGCAAGATAAATAAGATCTGTGGACAGCCAGAAACGCCTCGCTTACGTAAGCCCCTAAATCGGGGATATAACTATCACAAGACAAGCCATACTTATCAAAGATGATCTTTCTCGCCAGGGAATATCCGTTGGTATGCAAGCCCGAGGAAGGCAGGGCGATCAATAGGTCACCGTGTTTTATTCTGTCCGATGGCAATATGTGGGACTTTTCGACCAGACCGACTATCGTTCCCACCAGATCAAAATCACTTTCTTGATAAAATCCCGGCATTTCAGCCATCTCGCCGCCCAAAAGGACACAATCGTTCTGGCGGCATGCCTGTGCCATACCGCTGATGATCAGCTCCACCTTCTCGGGTTCCATTTTTCCTATTCCGATGTAATCAAGGAAAAATTGTGGGCGGGCGCCCTGGACAAGGATATCATTCACACAATGGTTGACCAGATCCTGTCCGATAGTATCATAGACGCCTGCTTCGATGGCTATGCGCAGTTTGGTACCCACGCCATCGGTACTGGCGACCAGAACCGGTTGTTTGTAGGTTTGGAGATCGATCTGATACAGGCCTCCAAAACTGCCCAAATCACTCAAAACATGACTGTTGTAAGTGGATCGGGCATGTGATTTGATCAGATCGACCGCTCTTTCCCCAGCTGCGATATCCACGCCGCTTGATTTGTAATCCATTTATTTATGTCCAGTTAATCAGATTTTCATACATTTGCTCGATCCCATCCTGATCGGCTTGAGCAAGAGCGTCCACACTGAATGAGGAGACGTTTATGCCAGCCATCACAGTTCCATATCGCATGGCCGCACGGATGTGGTGTTTATCCAGAGTGGGTTTATCCGCCAGATATCCCATAAATCCTCCGGCAAAAGCATCACCGGCACCGGTGGTATCGGTCACATGCCGGATGGGATAAGCGGGAACAAAAAACATATCCTGACGAGTGATGGCGATCGCACCATATTCTCCACGTTTGACCACGACGAGTGTCGGTCCCTTTGAAAGGATTTCGCCGCCGGCTTCAAATACGTTGTCAATCCCGCTAAGAAGTCTGATCTCATCCTCATTGAGGAAGATGATATGCACCCTGGCGAGCACTTCCAGCAATTGATCCCGGGTATTGTTTATCCAAAGGTTCATGGTATCACAGGCAACGAAATGATATCGCTCGATCTGCTCAAGGACGTTCATCTGCAAGGCAGGATGGATATTCCCCAAGAGTAAACTGTGACAGCACTTGCAACACTCAGGCAGTTTGGGCTCAAATGATTTGAGGACATTGAGATCAGTCCTTACCGTCTCCGCCTGGTTCATGTTATGATACCGCCCGTGCCAGCGGAAGGTCTTGCCGGGGGTGGTCTCCAGTCCTGCCAGGTTTATGCTTCTTCTCTGCAATAGATCCCAGTGTTCCTGCGGGAAATCGTCGCCCACCACACCCACTATTGACGTAGTAGTAAAGAACGAAGAAGAGATCGCACCATAGACGGCAGATCCGCCCAAGGCATCGACCCTTTTACCGGCGAAGGTTTCTATCGTGTCCAATCCCAGGGAGCCGACTATTACCAAACTCATTGACCTTCCCCGTTGTTTTGGTTCATCTCGGTTCTGACGCTGTCCTTATCGGTCTGAAATACGGTTTTTTCGCGCTTGCCCAGTTCGTTCATGGCGATGATGATCATTACCAGAGCCAGCACCATGATGATCAATTTCTTCCAATTGTAGTTTTTATGCCTTCTGTCCCGCCAGCGTTGGCGGATACGATCGTTCATGTCGTGCATAATTCCTCCTTCCCTCAATTGATAAGATAATCGAGAAATTCGGCAAAGCGACTCGCTCCCTCGGTTATGTTTTCCATACTGTTTGCATAGGAAAAACGAACTGCACTGGGCATGCCGAATGAATCTCCGGAGACGAGAGCAACGTGGTTTTTCTCGAGCAGCAGATTACAAAAATCATCGGTTGTCTTGATTCCCTTGGTATTGTTTTTTAGATACCATGATATGTCAGGGAAAAGGTAAAAAGCACCCTGCGGTTTATGACAGGTTAGTCGCAGATTTTGAATCAAGGCATCGTAAAGATAATTGCGCCTTCGTTCAAACTGGATGCGCATCGCTTCAATCGACTCGTCCTCATCGGATAGTGCTTTGACGCATGCTTTTTGAGTGATCGAATTTACGCAGGAAGTGGCATGTTCCTGCACTCGACCGGCAGCAGCGATTATCTCTGATGCCCCGGCAGCATATCCCAGGCGCCAGCCGGTCATGGCATAAGCCTTGGAAACGCCATTTACCACTACCGTGAGTTCCTTCATCTCGGGACTCACCGAAGCGATGGAATAATGCCGCGTGCCATCATAGACCAAGCGCTCATAGATCTCGTCAGATATCACCAAAACATTGTGCCTGACACATATCTCGGCGATCCTTTCCAGTTCTTCTCTGCGATATACCGCACCGGTGGGATTGGATGGAGAATTGAGGATCAGCGCTTTGACGTTGGGATTGGTTTTGATCGCCTTACTCAGGGAATCGGCATCGATCTTATAGCCCTGCTCCTGTGTGGTCTGCAAATAGACCGGATAAGCATCGGCAAGCATGACCTGATAGGGGTAACTCACCCAATACGGAATCGGCACGATCACCTGGTCATGAGTATCACAGACAGCGATCAGGACATCCAGAATCGATGCCTTTGCCCCCGGTGAAACCAAAATCTGTTTGGGTTCATAATGCAATCCATTGTCCCGCTTGAGTTTTTCGCAGATTGCCTGGCGCAATTCGATGATTCCCGCATTGGCGGTATAACGGGTAAAATTGGCATCGATCGCCTGATGAGCGGCTTGCTTGATATATTCCGGAGTATTAAAGTCCGGTTCGCCCACGCCAAAATTGATCACCTTCAATCCTTTATCTGACATGTCCTTTGCCTTGGCGGAAAGGGTCAGCGTCGGGGAAGGTTGGATCAGTCGGATTCGGTTTGACAGTTTAATCGCCATGATCACCTCTAAATTTTTACTTTGACATCAGTAATACCAAAGCGGCAGTGGATACGATATCCTGCCAGGAACAGCCCCGGGACAGATCGCAGATCGGTGCTGCCAGACCCTGAATAATTGGTCCGATGGCTTCCGCTTTGGCGAATCGTTGAACCAGTTTATATCCGATGTTACCGGCATGCAGGTCTGGGAAGATGAGCGTATTAGCTTTGCCGCCGAGAGTACTGTTTTGTGCTTTTCGTAGTGCCACATCCGGTAGGATGGCAGCATCAAGCTGGAGTTCGCCATCAAAGACAAAATCCACTCCACGTTCTTCCAAGATCGCTTTTGCAGCCAGTATCTTATCCACCATCAAATGTTGAGCGCTGCCTTTGGTGGAAAATGACAACAGCGCCACAAGCGGTTCATCGTCCAGAATCTGCCGACGCGTCTGAACCGTGCTTATGGCAATATCTGCCAATTGTTCAGCGCTGGGATCCGGGATCACAGCGCAATCGGCAAAGGTATAGACCGCTTCCCCGCCCAAGAAATCAGGAATGACCATGATAAAGGAACTCGATACCGTCTTGAGGCCGCTTTTCACGCCCACGACGTGCAGAGCAGAACGTAAAACATCGCCCGTCGTATTGACCGCTCCGGCCACCATGCCATCGCCGATCCCGCTTTTTACGAGATATGCGCCCAGATAGAGTGGATTGGTCAATGCCCGCGTGGCTTCCCCCCTAGATAAGCCCTTCTTGTTACGGCGTTCGAAGAGGTCTTCCGCAAATTGCTCGCTATGGGGATAGTTTCTCGCCGAGATGATCTCCGCCCCGGCAAGGTTGAGATTCAATTCCATTGCTTTGGTCATGATCTCATCCTCTTCGCCGATCAACATGATCCTTGCCAATCCGCTCCGGATGATCTCAGCAGCTGCTCTGAGGGTACGTTCGTCTTCCGTTTCCGGCAATACTATCGATCCCTTGAGTGTTCTGGCCTTGTCTATTAGAGTCCGCAAAATACTCACAAACGCTTATTTCTCTTTATCATCTACTACGATCAAGGCAAGATCCGCCACCCTCAGAAAGAGAGCGCGGAGGCGAGCTAACAGGGCATAGCGGTTCAGCCGTAGAGGGATGTTTTCACAATTGACCAATACTTTTTCAAAGAAGCGGTCGATCTCGCTGCCAAAAGCCACAAGTTTATCCAGGACAGTCATATAATCTTTGGTCTCAAGCGGTAATTTGAGGTTTCGAACCAGTTCCTCGGTCGCCAGGTAAAATCCTTTCTCAAAATCGTCCTGGAGCAGCGTTTCACTAAATTCAGAGATATGAACCCGGTCCTTGATGATGTTGGATACGCGCTTGAATCCGATGACCAGTTTGATAAAGTCATCTCCGCCTTTATGCGTCTGCACAGCTCTGGCACGTTTGATAAGGTCGTTCAGATGTGCCGCATCGATGTGCATAACGCTGTCGATCACGTCATAATCCAGTCCCATTTGCTGGAGCAGCCAGTTTATCCGCTGCCGGAAGAAGCCGATGATGGTTTCGCGTTGTTCGCGGACGGCCGCATTTTTTTGACCGATGCTTACCAAAGCGGCATCGATCAAGGAAATAAGATCAAAATCCCAATTCCTTTCGGCAATGATCTGCACCACTCCATTGGCAGCGCGCCTCAAGGCAAAAGGATCGGCAGATCCGGTGGGCAGCATCCCTATTCCAATGATGCCGCACACGGTATCCACTTTATCTGCCACTGCCACGATCGAACCGGTAAGTGTTGAGGGCAGACGGTCATTCTGACCCCTGGGCATATAATGTTCGTAGATCCCTCTGGCAACCTCATCCGGCTCGGTCTCCCTGGCATACTGCATACCGATGTATCCCTGCAGTTTTGTAAACTCTTTCTCTCCCAGCATCAGCGTTACCAGATCCGCTTTGGCGAGCGATGCCGCGCGTCTTGCCAGATCTCTTTCTTCTTGCGGCAGGCACAACTGAGCGCTGATCATATCAGCCAATGCGCTGATCCTCCTGGTCTTTTCCGCCATTGTTCCCAATTCGGACTGGAAGACCACTTGTTCCAGTTTGCTGCCGTAATATTCCAAAGGATATCTGGTATCCTCGTTGTAATACCACATAGCGTCGGCAAGCCGCGCCCCCACCACTTTTTCATTGCCGATCCGGATCGTTCCCTGATGCTGCGGATCGCCATTGGAGATAAATACAAAATGGTTACTGAGCCGGATATCCGTATCTCCGTTCGCCGTTGCCTCCGTCTCTTGCATCACGCCAAAATACTTCTGATTCTGGTTGATGGTACAGGTGATGATCTTCTGCGGCAGACGCAGGTAAAACTCATCAAATGACGCTACGCAGGCATTGGGCGATTCGACCAGATCCGTGACTGTCGCCAATAAATTTTCATCAATTATCACTCTGCCCCCCCCTGGAAAGGACAGCGATTCTAGTTGGGTTCTGATCTCCTGTTTCCGTTCCGACCTGTCTGCCAAGATCCCGTGTTCCTTCAATATATCAAAATACTTCGACGGTTCAGGGATATGGATTGGATTGCTCAACCCTCTGTAGCGGTTGCCGTAAGTGATATCGCCGCTGCTGATCCCACCCGCCGTCAAGGACAACACCTGATCGCCCCAAAGCAGCAGCCACCACCGGATCGGACGGGAGAAAGCCAGATCGGGTTCTTTCCAGATCATTCGTTTGGGAAAAGGTATGGAGGCAGGCAGATCAATGATCCATTCCCGCAGGAGATCTGTGGTCGCCTGTCCCGGTTGATTGATCCGCACCGCGATAAATTCGCCCCTGTCGGTCGTCTGGATCAGGACATCCTTTTCTTCCGCACCGTTCTTTTTCAGAAAGCCCTGCCCCGCTCCGGTCAGGACGCCATCCTGATAGGCGATCCGCATAGCCGGACCGGTACGGATTATCTCAAAGTCATCCTGTCTTTCAGGCATTCCGGTCGCCAGCAGGGCAAAGCGCCTGGGCGTCGAGCCACAACGCAGGGATCGGAATGTCAGATGGTGCTTGTTGATATAAGTGCAAAAACTGCTTTCAATAAAACTGATCGCCGGCTGGATATGATCCGCCGGAATCTCTTCCATTCCGATCTCCATCAAAAAATCATACGTCTTCAAGAGACACTCCACTTCATCACTGGTGTTTTATTTATCCGAGTTCTACGCTTAGAAACGGTATTGCAAAGTCAATTGGTTTACTGAACCGAGGTCTCCGTAAGACGATATACTGTAATCGATCTTCCAATCGCGATAGTTCCAGCCCGCTCCGGCAGAAAAGCCGGACGCCCATGACCAAGTGTCGCCCGCTTTCCAGTCGGAGGCATTGGTTCTGAATCCGAAGCGCAGGTCAAATACGGGATGGATGGCATATTCGGTGGCCAGTTTCCCGACGAAACCCTGTCCGCGCGATTTACTGAGATCCGCCAGCAGCAGCAATTCGTTACTTGCTTGGTAGGTAAATCCCGTTGCATAGGCAAAAGGCAAGGTTTCCTTGTATCTGGAATTGCTGTAATGGGTCAATTGTGCGCCGATATTCCGCAAAGCCAGACCGATCTTGATCCGCTCGTTCTCAGGATGATGGATCACTCCCATATCGAGCGCAAGCGCACTGGCAGATACGTCGTCGATGGCGGAATGGATATACTTCAAAGCGCCGCCGACGTCGATCATATCGCTGATATATGTAGCCACCGCCATGCCCGCTATCAGATCATAAGCACCAAAGGTCTCACCCGTCTCGATCAAATCCCCGTTGGGCGTGACCAAAGTCCTGTCCATCGTGCCAAAATCAAGATAACTGATGTGTGCGGCATAGGTCAGATTATTATCCTTGGGTTGGATGAATTGCACTGAACCGCCCCCGCCACCCACAAAATGGTTCATAAAAGTTGAGGATACGATGCGGTCTCCAATTCCCCGGATGGATGCAGGATTGGATTGCAGCCCGCTGATATCGCCGCTGATACCGGTCACCGCTTGTGCCAAAGCATGAGCCCGTCCCGAATATAACAGTTTCAGCGTATTAAATCCGGACGTGCCGGCATCCTCATTGATCGCACCCAGATATTGCGTGCCGATGAGTATGATACTAATCAGCGCTGCTGCGTAAAATGACTGTTTCGATCTCGCTTGCATAATGGTATAGATCCTCTTCGTTTGTCTGATTTAGGAGTTTGGCGCGGTTTTCTTCGATCCGCAGATACTCGGATAGCGACCGAAGTAACCTCATATACGCTTGATTGGAATGGTGCGGAACGGCCAGCATAAAGACAAGCCGAACCGGTTGTTTGTCGATGGCGTCAAAGTCCAAACCCTGCTTGCACATACATAAGGCGATACGTAAACAGGACACGGTAAGATCCCGGGCATGAGGGATTGCCACTCCCCTGCCTATCCCGGTGCTCATGATCTCCTCCCGCCCCTTGACCGCAGCCAGAAAGCGATCGGGATACTCCAGACACCCGGTATCAGATAAAAGATCGACCAGATAACTCAAGCAGTCATTCTTCGAATCGAACTGCTCAATGATCTTGACGAGTTCGGGCTTAAACAGTTGTTCCATTCACATCACCATTTTTTCTGCATGGACCACTTTTTTTTTCGGACTGCCTCAAGTCAATCAAATTCATGACCATGGTGCATTTTTTCGCCAATGAGGCATTTTGGGGTTGACAAACAAGACACTTGCCTGATCATGTCGCTCGGTTCCTTTAATAAGCGCATAGGGGGTGATCTGGTTTCGACAGGGAACCGGATCGATGGTGATGCATATCGGAGACGCCATCCACTCCGTTATCAAGTGGCGAAATACGTAAACGCAAACGAACAACTACCCTTAGCAGCATAATCGCTGCTACGTCTAACCGTTCCGCACCGCCGGGAACGGATTGGGCGTCGAAACAGTGCGGTCGCTCCGGAACCCATGCCTCTAAGTTCCCGCTAAGATCAGGGGCTGGCGCCCTGCCGGTCTGATTGTCTTTCCGTGTATGGCGCAAGATCAAAGACAACTACGTATGTAGATTTGCCATGGATCGGTTCTTTGGACGCGGGTTCGATCCCCGCCACCTCCACCAATTTTGCAGCCGGTTGGTCATACAAGGAACCGCTTGTGACCCCCGGCAGTTTTGTTATTGGTACAGTATATCTCCCAAATATTTACCTCGTCTTCGCCTTACATTCGCTTCGAAAGACCATTGAATGATATGGGGCATTGTTCTTAGGGACATTAACTAACTCAGTCCGTTGAAAAATTTGGGGTGCCGTTCTCACGCTATAAACTAACTATTTAAGACCGTTGAATAAATCAGAGAGTTGACTTACAACTATCCTCCTTGCTTGATAACCTTAGTATAACCTTAGTATAACCTTACGACCGTAAGGTTATACTAAGGTTATGAAGCAGGGAGAATACAGGAGAATGCACTAATCCGCTCGAATCTAAACCTCTTGAGACCGTCAGATAACTCAGAGCGGTTAACGCAACGATCATCCAGACTATCTGACAGGCGTATC
>CAYZZE010000027.1:0-21466 GCA_964482845.1 uncultured Candidatus Cloacimonadota bacterium | reverse complement strand
GTATGTATCTTGTTCGGACTGAAGTCCTCACAAAGTCAAAAAACTCAGTAGGGTTGCATGTACTCTCAAGATCAGGAACGGTGGTTGAAACCACCGCCTAACATCTGATGGCGCTGGAAATCTTATTCTATCCGTCTGATGGCGCTGGAAATCTTATTATATAGCTTTCTCAAGATCTCAATCTCTCGTGAGCCCATTATGTGCAATGATCTCTCGTTGAAGGCAAACGTCATCTGCCGCTGATGGAAAGCTTCCCTCCGGAAAGCACCGGCTCAGATATATCGCACCTTGATATGCGCTGCGATCCTGCGGTCCAGAATATATCGACTGTCGCCCACAGCAATGATCAAATTTGGTTCATCCCTGTTGTTACGCAGGATGCGGATGCTGATTCCGCTGTAAAGACCCCGCTCAACCATGCGGATGTTTTGGTTACAGGTCACCATGACCACGCTTCCCCCCACTGCTTGTGACAGGTTATGGCATTGACGGTCTCTGGGACAACGGTTTCTCCGCCCGGTCATTCGTCCCCACCAAAGCCACAACCGCCGACGAAATCTATTGCGCCTCATAGTGCTGTCTTCTCCCTAAATACTTGAAAAACAATATTGATAACATTATGATTCCCAGACCGGTCCCGATCCAGAACACGGATATTGCCGTCCAGTTGGTGATTTGATAAAACATTGTCGCCACTACCCACGCCAATAGCGTGAGATACCCAAAAGCAAAGACCAACCAGCCCCAGCCATATCCTTTGAAAAGCAAGGCAAGGGTCGCTGCACAGGGCGAATATAACAAGATGAACAGCAAAAACGCCCAGATCTCTCTGGTACCGCCAAATTTGCTCTTGATCGTCGCCTTGCCTTCCTCGTTTTCCTCGATCCCATACAAGGTCTGAAGGGAACCCACGATCGCTTCCTTGGCAAAGAGACCGCTGAGCAGCGCCACGCTGGCTTCCCAGTTATCAGGATCGATACCAATCGGCTGGAAGACCGGATTGATGGCACGTCCGGCTGTCTGGAGCAGGGTCTCCCTGACCGGCTCGCCATTCCCGACTGCACTTTCAAAAGGACTGGTGATGTAGATCGCCTGCAGGATATTGATCAGGATGATCACACCGAGGATCGTCTTTCCTGCGCGGAGAATAAAATCCTTGAGCCGGTGCCAAGTATGCAGGAAGATGCCATTGAAAGTCGGAATGTGAAAGGCGGGCAATTCCATCACAAATACGCCCGGATCGGTCTTGAACAAGGTTTTCTTGAGCATATAGGCGACCAGCATCGCCATCACGATCCCGCTTAAATACAAGCCAAAGATGGCGATATCGGCAGTACGCGGGAAGAATATCAGCGCCAGATATGTATAAACAGGTAGTTTGGCACCACAACTGATAAAGGGAGCAAGGATCGAGGTCATGATCCGGTCACGTCTGCTTTCCAACGTCCGTGTCGCCATGATCGCCGGAACGGTGCAGCCGAGGCCGACCAAAAGCGGAATGAACGCCTTGCCCGGCAGTCCGATCCGCCGCATTGACTTGTCGGCGATAAATGCTGCCCGCGCCATGTATCCGGAGTCCTCCAGAACCGCTAAACTCAAGAATATAAAGAAGATCGGCGGGATGAATGTGGCGATTGTGACCAGTCCTCCTCCCAGCCCTTCGCTCAGGATGTGTTCCAGCCAATACGGAGCATTCCAGCCGGACAACAATGCACCGAATTGACCCACCAAGAGCCAGGACAATCCCTCGTCGATCAGATCAATCAAGGGCTGGCTCGCCCGTACCGCGATCAGGAAAATCAGATACATCACTCCAAAAAATACCGGCAGTCCCATAATCTTGCTCAGCAAAACCTTGTCGATCCGGTCAGAAAACGTCTGGAGATCGGTGCTGCTGCGCTTGACCACATCCTTGACCAATCCGCGGATGTAGGCATAGCGGTCACCGGCGATCACGATCCGGCCATCCTGACCACGATGGCGCTCAACGCCTTGGATCGATCTGACGATCCGAACCAAGCGGTCTCCGCTCAGTTTTGCCTGCTCGTCCGCATCTCCTTCGATCAATTTGATCGCACGCCAGGAAATGGGCTCAACGCTATGCTCTGTGCCATCGTTCAAGACCTCGGTGATGGTGGCGATCGCTTTCTCCACCGGCTCATCATAGCGGATCACATTGGGCACGGGAGGACTTTGCAGGCATTGATCTATCTGTTGGATAAATTCCTCTCGGTCAAACTTGCGATTCAGGATCAAGGGCTTGACCGGAAGACCCAGATGCGTCTCCAGATGCCGATGATCAATCCTGATGCCATTGCGCCCGGCAATATCCGTCATACTCAAAACCATGAGTACCGGAACCTGCATCTCCATTAGTTGTACGCTCAGATAGAGATTGCGCTCCAGATTGGAGGCATCGACGATATTGACCACCAGATCGGGTTTGTCCTTGAGAAGATAATCACGTGCCACACATTCATCCGGAGACGATGCCGAGAAAGCATAGATCCCCGGCAGATCGATCACTTCGTATTGTTTACTTTGGTTGAGGATGGTGCCCGCCTTGTATTCCACGGTTACACCAGGCCAATTGCCCACGTGCTGCCTTGCACCGGTCAGAGCATTGAATAAAGTGGTCTTGCCTACATTGGGATTCCCAGCCAAGGCGATCACGGGTGTTCTGTTATTGCTACCCATTCTCAATATCCTTACACTTCCAGCACAGTCCTACGATGGTAAACTTGGTATCTTCCACCCGAAAACCAATGCGCTTTGCCTCCCGGTTCAAGCCGGGCAACAATTCCGCCAGATCGGTCTCAATTACTGCATCACATTTGCTGCATACCCAATGAATGTGTTTAGGATGACCATAGATATGCTCGTAGGTCTCCCGTGCCGAAAAACGAACCGACTGCTGCAATAATCCCACCTCACACAATAGCTGAATGGTGCGATACACCGTCGCCCGGGACATTTCCCGCGTCCGCCGCCGCGCCAGGTCATACAACTGCTCCGCATCAAAGTGCTCATGCAGAGAAAATACGATATCCAATATTATCTTTCGCGTCCGCGTATATTTCAAGCCCCGCCCCTGCAGGAACTCGACAAAAACCTCTTCATGATCTTTCATAAAGTTCTCCTCATATTGAGACTGAGTCGCAATATATCAGAATCCCCCATTTTTGTCAAGTCCTGTTTTCCTTGGAACAGATACTTAATCAGATGGAGGTGATTAATGCTTGACAGATATCAAGGTAGTAGTTATGCTGGCCGGGATACTGTTCGCTGGCGTCGCCACCATCAACTGCGTGGCACAAGACATTATAATACATTGACTTGCGGTCAGATACGCTTATCTTGGCAAGCGCTGGGGCGGATAATCCTACCGGCACGGTTATTGGTATGCCGATCACCCAGGCAGAGACATGGTCTTTGGACTCTTCAGGAGATCTTGCGGTGCCCACAACAGGATTAAGGAGATGTGAAGTGTCTGCTACATATACCAGGATCGATATGTTTGATCTGGGCAACCTGGATCGGATCAAGCAACTGAAAAGCCTGCCGGTGGGATTGATCGAAGTGATCCTGACGACGGCATTGGTCTTCCCTATTCGAACCAATAGTTACGTCGTCAATGAACTGATCGATTGGGAAGGCGTGCCGGATGATCCGGTCCACCGGATGAGTTATCCCCATCCGGATATGCTGTCTGAGGAGCATTGGAACATGTTGCAAAAGGCAAAGGCGACGGACGATCTGGCACCAACGGTCAAAACTATCCGGATGCAACGGTCAGGGGGCTATCCATGTCCACGACGCTTGGCAAGATAAAGATCGATAGCGTCCTCTGCATAGATGGACAGAAGGTTTTTAGCCTGAAATATCTGGAGGCGCGTGATCCCCATTGGATTAGCACCCCTTCTTCACCAAATTCAATGAGACCGCCACCCGGACGGACGAACTCGAACCCACTTATGATAGCGACTGGCAATACTCTTGCCAGAGCGAACACGATTACTGTGCTCATTAGGGAGGGCGCTATGAAAAAGACGATTCTGCTGATCATCCTGATCCTCGCCTACATTTTGCTTCCGGCGAGAGACATCACAGGCAGGGTAATCGCCGTCAAGGATGGAGATACAATCGAGATCCTCAAAGGCAGAACCACTTACCGCATCCGGCTGGCGGGGATCGACTGTCCGGAAAAGAAACAGCCCTACGGCAGCCGGGCAAAACTATTCGTCTCTGGTCTGTGCTTCGGCAAAACGGTCACCGCCCGGATCTTGTCCCAGGACCGCTATGGCAGGCATATCGCCCTTATCATCTTGCCCGACGGACGAAATCTGAATCACGAACTGCTTCGGCACGGACTGGCGTGGCACTACAAACAATATAGCAAAAACCGCCATATGGCAGCACTGGAGACACAGGCACGACAACACCGGATCGGGCTCTGGAGTGACAAGAACCCCATCCCGCCCTGGGAATTCAGACGCCGAAGCCGAAAATGACCACAACCCTTGGACAGATCAGTTATCACCTGATCCTTTGCCCCGATCTCGATTCACTATCGCTCCGAGATACTCCCGGGTACTCGGGTGTATCTCGGGAGCAAGGTGGTTTGAGAGTGAGGTAAATCATAAATCGGGCAGTATTTAGGACTCGCGTTCGGGCAAGGTGATAGCGGTCAATAGCGTCGGATAGGGTCAAGAATAAGGTCTGGGATGGGTTTATGCAACAATTTACTTGACTGTTTCAATCCTTTGTTTAATTAGGGTTGAAAACAGCAGAAGGAGTAAGAACTATGTTCGCTTCAGTGGTGCCAGATATGCTGGATGTAAATCTGCAGGGCAAGGTTGTGCTGGTTCGTCTGGATCATAACGTGGTCAAGAAAGGCAAGATCAAAGATCCAATGCGGATCGATGCCACTATCCCCACCCTGATCCACATCTACAAAAAAGGCGGACTACCGGTCCTGATGACGCATGTGGGCAGACCTTATGACAAAAAGACGGGATTGATCACCGTTTCGGAAGATGATGCCGTTACCCCGATCGTTCGTTATTTGGAGAGCAAATTGCACCTGCATGGCTTGATCCCCGAATGCCCGGTGGAGGAGGGTAAAGGCATCATTGACCTTAGTCTCTGCCATCTTGCGATCGAAAAACTCCGCAAGAGTGAATGTGATTTCGTTTATTTACCCAATACCAGATGGTTTGCCGGTGAGGAAAGTAAGTGCGATGATGCGGAAGTTCTGGCGGACAAGTTATCCGCTCTGGGCGACGTATTTGTCAATGATGCGTTTGGATCCTGGCAGGCGCATGTCTCCACCTATCTGCTTGCCAAAAAACTTCCTGCTTATGCCGGCTTGCTGATGCTCAAGGAGATCGATCATTTGAAAATGGTGTTCGAGCCGCAGCGTCCGCTCGTCTCCGTCGTTGCCGGCGCTAAATTTGACACAAAGATCAGACCGCTTACCGCCTTGATCGAGATCTCCGACCATCTGATCCTGGGCGGCGTGCTCTATAATGCCTGGCTTTGCGTCAAATACGGCATCCGGATCAAAGGGATCGGCGAGGATGATCTCGCTCTGGCAAAGGAATTCATCGACAATTCCCGAGCGCATATCCACAAGATAGTGGAATTGCCTGAGGTGATCGAATCCGACTCATTTGATGCGGTCCAGGATGGCTCCTGGCGCTGCCGGAAGATCAAAGATCTGAAAGAAGGCATGGAACTGAACTACGTCCTCGATGCCGCTTTGGAATCATTTGCCGATGAACAGATAAAGAAAGTGTTTTTAGGTGCCAAAACCATATTCATCAATGCTGTCATGGGTTATACTGTCCTTTTCAAGGATGGAACCAAAGGAGCGTATAAACTCATTGATGCCAATGAAAAGGCGCAAAAACTTTTTGGCGGCGGTGATACGATACAGGAATTCAAAGACCTCTTGAGCGATACCTTTGCCAAGGCTGTCAATAATGATAGATACTACTTTTTCACCGGAGGCGGCGCTATCCTCGATGCGATCGAAAAGGGCAGTCCCTACGAGATGAAGCCTGTTCAGGCACTGATCCAGAATGCAGGATTGTAACACGATCAAATATCAATAAGATACATACTACAAAGGAGAAACTGCATTGGAAAACAGTACAATCGATCCCTTACAGCAAAGGGGATTTGACCCCCTGTTTGAGGATCTGATCCTGGAAGACGAATTTCCCGTGAATCAATGGGAGGACTGGATCAAGGCGGTCGAAACCACGCTAAAGGGCGCCAGTTTTGATAAGGTAATGCACAGCCCAACCTATGAAGGCATCACCATCAAACCCATCTACCGTATAGAAGATATCCGCGATCTCCCCCATCTGGACAGCGTTCCAGGTACCCGCCCTTACGTAAGGGGTAACGATCCTTTGAGATATTTGTCCGAAGGATGGTTGATCGCTCAAGCGCAGAAACACCATGATCCCGAGAAACTGAATCAGATCCTGTTGGATGAATTGAACAATGGTTTGACTGCAGTAAATCTATATGTCAGCGATGATTGCGTCAATGCCCGATCTCCGGTCAGCCCTGATCGAATCGCTCAGGGACTGAATCTTTGCACTTTGGAAGAGATGGAGATCCTGCTCCAGGGTGTCCGCCTGGATGCAGTTCCGATCCATATCAATGCCGGTTGGTCGGCGATTTTGATGCTGGGTATGCTCAATGCTTATATTAAGCGGCAAGATCTGCAGCTCAAAGACATCCGTGGCTTTGTGGGCTTTGATCCGATTTCTTTGCTTGCCGGAGAAGGTCAATGGGCTCTTGATCCTGAGCAGATCTGGCAGACGATGTATCAGATGACTTATTGGGCTGATAAGAAAGCGAAAGGGATCAGGACGATCCTGCTCGATTCCGTAGTTTATGCTGAATCGGGAGCTAATGCAGTTCAGCAATTAGCGATTATTCTGGCCATAGCGGTTGCGTTTTTCGATCGTCTGCGGGAAAAGGGACTTTCGGTCGATCAAATCGCTCCGCATGTACAACTCAACCTGGCTTTGGGCTCCAATTTTTATATGGAGATCGCCAAAGTGCGGGCGGCACGACTGATCTGGGTAGAACTGGTTAAAACATACGGCGGATCAGATGAAGCAGGCAAGATCTGGATCCACGGCATCAGCACCAGATTCAATAAAAGCATCTATGACCCTTACGTGAATGTCTTGCGGACGACCACCGAAGCATTCTCGGGCGTCATGGGCGGAATCGATAGTTTGGAGATCGAACCTTTTGATGCTTTATGGAACTGTGAAAATGAACACAGCAAACGCATCGCCCGCAATCAACAGATCATCCTGCAGGATGAAGCACACTTCAAGCGCGTGGTCGATCCCGTGGGCGGTTGTTATTACATCGAATCACTCACCGCTGAACTGGCGGAAAAAGCATGGAAAATGATGCAAAAGATTGAATCCGATGGCGGGATCATGGCATCCCTACTATCCGGTTCCATCCAATCCGGGATCGATGACTGTGCCACCCGCCGGATCTGTAATGCCGAAATGCGCAAAGACATCATCGTCGGTGTCAATATGTATGCCAATCCGGATGAAGTTCATACACCCAAGCCCGATGAATCTCAGTACCATACCTGGGGCGGGATCATTGACCGGATCGATCGCTACAGGAAGGTAGTGGATAATGGTCTCCAGAGCAGTTTGCAGGATCTGCGGGAACATCTGGATAATCAATGTATCGTAGATATAATCTCCGATGCCTGGCTGCATCATGCGACCATCGATCAATTGGGTGAGATCTTGGGATTCGGCAATGATTGTTACGGCGAGGCGATCGCTCCTCTGGTAACCAGACGGCTGACAGAGGGCTTTGAAAGATTGCGCCTGACTGTCCGGAATCACCAAAATACCCGGGTCTATCTGATGAATATTGGTTCATTGAGTGAATACAAAGCAAGAGCGGATTTTGCTCAGGGTTTCTTTTCAGTTGCTGGTTTTACCTCCGTTGCCTCCGAAGGGAGTGAGGATATTGATCAGGCAGTGGCAAAGGCTTTGGAAAGCGGATGTCCCGCCATCTGCATTTGCTCCACGGACGATGTTTATGTGGAATATGTCCCGGCAATGTGTAAAGCGGTCAGATCCCGCTCACCTAAGAGTACCATAATCCTTGCCGGATATCCGCAGGATATGGTCGAGACATACAAAGAAGCCGGAGTGGATATCTTTATCCACCTGAGATGTAATGCTCTGCATACTCTGAAAGAGATCGCCGCGGCTATGGAGGTGGTAAATTGAAACCTGACCTGATTAATATCAATCCGACCTTCGAACCAGCCAAAGGCAAATCCCTCACCGACGAGATCCGGTCCAAGATCTGGAAGACCAACGAACAGATCGAGGTGAAGCCGGTCTATCTCAAAGAGGATACCGCCCATCTTGAGCATTTGGACTACCTCTCAGGTTTGCCGCCCTATCTGCGCGGTCCCTATCCCACGATGTATATCCAGCGCCCTTGGACAATTAGACAATATGCCGGGTTCTCCACCGCCGAAGAGAGTAATGCCTTCTATCGCCGTAATCTGGCTATGGGACAAAAAGGGCTTTCCATCGCTTTTGACCTGGCTACGCATCGTGGTTATGATTCCGATCATCCGCGGGTGGTGGGGGATGTCGGCAAAGCCGGCGTGGCAGTGGATTCCATCCTGGATATGAAGATCCTCTTCGATGGCATCCCGCTCGATCAGATGTCCGTGTCCATGACGATGAATGGAGCGGTATTGCCGATTTTGGCTTTTTATGTTGTCGCTGCCGAAGAACAGGGCGTAGGGCTGGAACAACTGAATGGAACGATCCAAAACGACATCCTCAAGGAATATATGGTGCGCAATACCTACATCTATCCACCAGCCGCATCGATGCGTATCATCGGCGATATCTTTGGTTTCACGTCCAAACATATGCCAAAATACAATAGCATCAGTATCTCTGGATACCACATGCACGAAGCGGGTGCCACAGCCGATTTGGAAATGGCTTATACTTTGGCGGATGGATTGGAGTATATCCGAACCGGCATCAAATCAGGCATTGATATCGATGTCTTTGCCCCTCGCCTCTCATTCTTCTGGGCAGAAGGGATGAATTACTTTATGGAAGTATCCAAACTCCGCGCCGCAAGAGTGCTCTGGGCAAAGATCGTCAAGATGTTCAAACCCCACAATCCCAAATCGCTGGCACTGAGAACCCACTCCCAGACTTCAGGCTGGAGTTTGACCGAGCAGGATCCATACAACAATATCACCCGCACTTGCATCGAAGCATCGGCGGCAACCATGGGTCACACGCAATCGCTACACACCAATTCTTTGGATGAAGCGATCGCTCTGCCCACTGATTTCTCTGCCCGCATCGCCCGCAACACCCAACTCTTCCTGCAGCACGAAACAATGATCTGCAAAGTCATTGATCCCTGGGCTGGTTCCTGGTATATGGAAAACCTCACCCATGCCCTGATGCACCGCGCCTGGGAACATATTAAAGAAGTGGAAGGCCTCGGCGGAATGGAGAAAGCCATCGAAGCAGGACTGCCCCAACGCAGGATCGAAGAGGCATCCGCACGCAAACAGGCACTCATCGACAGCGGCGAAGAAGTCATTGTCGGCGTCAATCGATACCGCTACCAAAAGGATAACCCGATGGATATCCTGGAAGTGGACAATAGCGCCGTAATGGAAGCACAGATCGCTCGCTTGAAAAAGTTACGTGACTCCCGTGACGAATCTCAAGTGCAGAAATGCCTGAGTAACCTGACCAAATGCGCTGAAACCGGAGAAGGTAACCTGCTACAACTATCGATCGAAGCGGCTCGTGTCCGTGCTTCCTTGGGTGAAATATCCGCCGCTTTGGAAAAGGTCTTTGGCAGGCATCAGGCGACCAGTAAACTCATCACCAACGTTTACAGCAGCGAGTATGCAAATATGAATGACATAAGTTCTGTAAGGGAATTGACCGATCGCTTCGCCGAATATCATGGCAGGCGCCCCCGTATCCTGGTCGCCAAGATGGGACAGGACGGGCATGACCGTGGTGCCAAGGTGGTTGCCACTGCCTTTGCCGATATGGGATTTGACGTGGATATGGGACCGTTGTTTCAAACACCGGTAGAAACAGCCCGGCAGGCAGTGGAAAATGACGTCCACATTATCGGAATGAGTTCACTTGCCGCAGGACACAAGACCCTACTGCCGCAACTAATGTCAGAACTGAAAAAACTGGATCGCGAGGACATCCTGGTCTCCATTGGCGGCGTTATCCCTGCTCAGGATTATGACTTTTTACGGGACCATGGCGTGATTGCCATCTTTGGTCCGGGAACCAATCTCCCTGATGCCGCCGTCAAGATCATGAATGAACTGCTTGCCAGGTTTAACGATTGAATTGTTATGGGGAGGTGTGGGGATCCACCCTCCCACTGAGCAAATTATGAATACAAAAAAGCCAGAATGGACACCCGATAATGCCGGGCGGGAATTTGCCTCCCGCATCGTTAGCGGTTCCAAGCATCCCGCACCCGGAAGCGATGCCACCGAACCAAACAAGCCGTCAAAGCAACGGCAGAGGCGGCTGATGGACAATTCTGCCCTCAAGGAAGGTATCATCCAGGGCAACCGGACGATCCTTTCAAAAGCCATCACGCTGATAGAAAGCAATTCTCCCAGACACTTTGACCAAGCCCAAGACCTAATCAGGCAAATCCAGCCATTTTCTGGCAAATCCGTCAGGATCGGGATCACTGGCGTTCCTGGAGCCGGAAAGAGTACTTTTATTGAGGCATTTGGCTTATGGTTGATCGGACAGGGACGGCACGTCGCGGTTCTGGCGATCGATCCCAGCAGCAGTTTGAGCAAAGGCAGCATCTTGGGCGATAAAACCCGAATGGAAGAACTCTCCCGCCATCCCATGAGTTTTATTCGACCCTCTCCCAGCGGCGGGATCCTGGGAGGAGTCGCACGTAAAACTAGGGAAACGATCATTCTCTGTGAAGCCGCTGGTTATGACATCATCCTGGTGGAGACCATTGGCGTAGGCCAGAGCGAGATCAATGTGCGCGGTATGGTCGATTTTTTTCTCTTGATGCAGATCCCTGGGGCGGGAGATGAACTGCAGGGGATCAAGAAAGGCGTGATGGAACTGGCTGATCTGATCGTCATCAATAAAGCCGATGGAAGCAACCTTCAGGCAGCCAAGCGCGCTCAAACGGATATCAGCAATGCGCTGCATTATTTACAACCGGCCACACCGGAATGGAAGACCCCAGCCCTTACTTGCTCTGCTTTGAACCGACAGGGTATGGATACGATATGGCAGATCATTACCCAGTTTACCCATCAGAATAAAATCAGCGGATATTTTGATAACCGCCGCATCAAACAGACAGCCCAATGGTTTGAATCCATGATCGAAGAGACCCTGATCCGCCGGTTCTTTGCCGATGAGGATCTAAAGCGCCGGTATGATCTTATTCACTCTCAAGTTCTATCGGGTCAGACCCCACCCGCTGCTGCAGTTATGAAACTATTTGAGAATGGCGATTAACGCTTGACGGCAGGCCGGACGTATTCAATGACCAGGATTGTGGTATCATCCGCCTGATGGTCTCTATCAGCAAACTTACGAACGCTATTCAGGATCGCCTTGACGATAGTTTCCGGCTCCGGATTTTGCAGTCCGGCGATCAATTCCTCCAATCTTACTTCTCCGAAGAAGTCCTCCGCTTTGCTCATCGTTTCGGTGATGCCATCGGTAAAGAGGATGATCGTATCGCCCAGATCCAATTGCATTTTCTGGGTGTTAAAATCAATCTCGGCAAAGATCCCCAGCGCTGTGGACTGCGTCTCGCTGAATTTTATCAAATGGCGGTTGCTTTTACGCAGATACATTGGAACGTGTCCAGCGTTGCAGTATTCCATTATGCCCGTGCTAAGATCGATAAAACCGATGATCATGGTAACGAAATTGGCATCGCTTTGAGTGTCACAGAGATAACGATTGATATCTGAGAGCAGTTCTTTAATCGAGGATGCGCTACGTGCCTTGGTTCTGATCAGCGTATTCACCACCGTCATGGTCATCGCTGCCACCACACCTTTACCCAAGACATCGGCGATCACAAAGCAGAAGCGCTTGTCATCCAGGCGGAAATAATCATACAGATCACCACCGATTTCTTTTGCCGGTTCGACAATCCCATACACCTTCAATCCGGGAAACATTCTGCTCATATCGTTATTATTGGGGATGAGGTTCTGTTGAACCAGCGAAGCGATCCGCAGATCAGATTCGATGCGGTTTTTCTCCTCCGTCGTCTGCAGCAGGTTGCTCATATAATCTTTGAGTGAATCACGCATATTGGAGATACTCTGGGCGAGATAACGGATCTCATTAAAATTCGCCGGCAACCTCACTTCCGCTTCAAAATCCCCCTGTCCAATACTATTGGCTGCCGCCGTAAGATGCCGCAAGGGCTTGTTTATCTTCCACACAATTACCGAGATGATCAAGGCGATCGCCAGGAACCCACCGATCATAAAGAGCATAAGGATCAATAACAGTGTATCCAGATCGCGGAAGATCTCCTTTTCGTCAAAGATGATCCCCAGCGCCCAACTGTTCAAGGGCAATGGTGCATAGTAGATCCATTGCGGTTCTTTATTGACCGGATTGCGGAGTTTTACGAATCTTGTCTTTCCGGCAAGCATTTCCTTTCCGATCGATCTCAGATACGTGTCATTGGTTTCTTCTGCCAAACTGAAAATGGTTTCGTTCAGCAGTTTGTCTTCATCCGGATGCACCACTATCCTACCACTGTGCGAGATCAGCAGGGCATTGCCCATATGATGCCGGTCAGAGCCCGCAGCCCTTCTCTGCAATGCGCTGAGAGCAATGTCCAAACGTATGATCCCGATCGCTCTATCCTTATCCGGGGACATTATCGGCAGTGAATAACTGCTGATCATCAACTTCTTGCCATCGGCGTCAAACCAAGGTTCCGACCAGTAATCGGTAACGGTCAGAAAAGGTATCTGATACCAATCTCGGATTTGATAATCAATCCCGGCACTACGCAGATCCAAGACCCTGAACTTTCCCATATCCATATAATAACCGCGGCTATTGGTCTGCGGAAGGTTATCATCGTCCTCATAAGCAAGGTAAATGGATTCTATCTCCGGATATTGGCGCAAGATGCCTTGGATATAGGATTCAAGATTGTCAGGCGGAATCAGTCCTCTCTCGATTAGTATCAGGATCCCTTCTGCCACACCCTCGATCCTGCTCAGAACGGTCTCGACATTTTGAATGGTATCGTTTACCAGATAACTCAGCGTTATATTCGTATTCTGGAGCATCACCCGGGACATCAATTTTCTCGTGCTGATGATCGAAACTAGCAAGACAGCGAACACGACGAGGAAGACGATGGTTATCAATTGATAGGCCAGTGAAGAACGCAAAACCCTAATCAGCCGCATTTCCGGTAAATTCCTTATAATCGAGGGGAACGGTCAATTCCCCTTGTCGCATAAGCATCTTGAGCGCAACATCAAATATTTCCCGGTCCAATTCGCCCATCTTGCCCGGACGAGCCAGTATGACATCTCTTTGTACCGAAAGCATCCATCTCTGATGCGGACGGTTGGCCGGCACAAAACTGCGGCGCATCACGCCCAGGACGATCTCAAGCGCTTCTTCCGGATTGTTTATGGCATACATCCAACCGTCCATGGTGGCTTCGGCAAAGTCCCTAGCAATCTTTGGATACTGGCGATAAAAGTCCCTTGTGCAGTAGATCCCGTCTTCGGGAATATTCAGACCATAGTCCTTCATAGCAAATACGGTCAACTCGGATGGATCAAGTCCCGCCTGGATCAATTGATTGTATTCGTTGTAGCGCATCACGTTCATGGCATCCACGGCTCCCTGGAGCAAGAGGTTTATCGTCCAATCGATCGGGATTATTTCGACATTCACTTGTTGCTGCCGGAAAAAAAGATGGGCGATCTCGCGAAATTCCGAATGCCACAATCCGACCTTTCTGCCCTCAAGATCTTTGGGTTCCTCGATCCCGGACGATTTTTTCGCCGCCAACATGAAAGATGATTTTTGCGATATCTGTGCCACATTCACCAAGTGATGCCCCTTTTCCGCTTGCATCATCGCAGCCAGTAAAAACAATGATACAAAATCAGATTCTCCATTGATGAGAGATTGTGCGGCAGGGTGATCAGGACCTCCTTCCTGGATGATCACGTTCAGACCATAATCACGATACATTCCCTTGGCATGTGCCACATAAAATCCGGCAAATTGTGCCTGATGTAGCCACTGCGGACGAAATCGGACGGTAAAAAGAGCGCTGCTGTCAGGGACAGGTTCTTTCGTCGATAAATCCCCTTCCGCAGACGATCCCCCTCCTGATCCGCATGACAAGTAGATCAGTAACAGCACGACAAACACTAAAACAAAGAACATTGCCCCCACTTTGCAGCAGCGTCTTTTCATTTCTCTCTACTCAGGCTCACCTCTTCAGTTTCAGTGGACATAGCCTTATTTGCCACTGCCAATGTTGTCAAAACCAAATTTATACCAAACCCCTTAAAAGTGTTGATATCTGTCAACACTGAGTCGTCGCCACTTTGTCAAATGTTTCCAAGACAGTGTATTAAAAGCGTCAGTTATTTGCCAAGTGAGTTTGCCTGAGCGAAAATACTCCGCCTATACCGTTTTCCCCAGTTAATTATTCTGGCACCACTGATTCCCATCTCCTATATCCTCCTTGCTTGATAACCTTAGTATAACCTTACGGCCGTAAGGTTATACTAAGGTTATACTAAGGTTATTGAGCAAGGAGAACATAAGCGGAAAACACCAGCCCGCTTGAATCAAAACCTTCTTAAGATGGTTGCATAATTCACAGAGGTTGGCTTGACATGAAGGACGATAATTCTTTTTCCTGTTCCTGACATTTAGTGATGCCAACATGAGCAACGCTCATGTTACAGCCAGGAGCGGGGAAGCGGGCAAGTTTTCTGATTCTACAAAAGCCACCGAGTGAAAAATGTATTGACGATAAGAGCACAATCTAAAGAGAGGTGACACATATAAGAAAACTACTGACATAGGAGATCAACCCATGGCTAAAAACCATCGTGGCAAAGGCATAAAGACTCTTCCCGCCCATGGACGCGGGATTTGCCCGGTCTGCAATCGCACCGGTATCAAGATCACTCACGAAGTCAAGGTCGGCGATAAGATCCACAAGGTTTGTAAAAACTGCAAAGGTATCGCCATCAGCCATCTTACCGTTTGAGGCAAGACCTATCGGAACGTCATGTCTAAAACCGCTGAAGTCCTTTGGTCAACACTTTCTCAATGACCAGGCATTAGCGGACCGGATCGTGTCGTTAGGAGAACTGCAGTCAGGTGATGCGGTCTGGGAGATCGGACCCGGAAAGGGCATTCTAACTGAGGCGATCCTTTCCCATCCGGTCACATTGACCGCTTTTGAACTTGACCGGCGGATGCAGGAGAACCTGGACAAGCGCTTTGGGGCAAATCTCCATCTGGTAATGGGCGATATACTCAAGTGCGACTGGGCTTCAATACTCGCTTCCATCCATCCCAATCAAGCGCTGAAACTGATCTCGAATATACCATACCAGATCACATCCCCCCTGCTCTACCGCCTGGAAAAGCATGCCTCCTCCTTCTCGCTCATCGTGCTGATGGTTCAAAAAGAGTTTGCCCGACGCCTCTGTGCAGTTCCGGGAACCAAGGATTATGGACAGATGACCTTGAGATTGGGCTTGCACTTTGAGACCGCGATCAGGATCAATGTGCCCCCCGCCAAATTTGATCCGCCCCCGAAAGTGAATTCATCCGTGATCGTGATGATCCCCCGGAAGGAAAAGCCATCAATCAAACACATTGACGTATTATCCGCCTTGCTGAATGCTGTCTTTATGCATCGTCGCAAGACCCTGCGCAACAACCTGGTCTCATTGATCGGTAAGCAGAAGACGCAAGAAGCGGAAACGCTCTGCCCGACCGATCTGAGCCGACGGGGAGAAACTCTTGGTGAGAAAGAATTTATCGCTCTGGCTGATCTTATCGGCGATCTGGCTTAGCCCGCTTACCAGCCAAGACCGTTATCTGGAACTTTACCAGCACAATAGCGCCAAAGTCCGGCTCTGGGAAAATAATCTTTTTTACCATAGTCCCGTGTTCATGGATGGCGATCTGTCGGTCCGCTGGTTCTCACTAAACGAGAAAAGGATCAGTTTCAATCAGGAGAGCCGTCGCTTTGGGATCGATGTGGGTTATGAACAGCGAACAGGGCTGTTTCGCCATAATATCCTGAGCGGATATGACTACATCTTTGATTCCAGCGATCTGGAAATCGACCTGCGTCCCTATGTCAATAAAACCGGCTACTATGGCTATGGACTGACTTTCGCGCCTTTGGACAGTTTGAATTTGGATTCTCAGGCACGATATTACTTTCGTAACGAACAGGATCGCTACAACGAGTATATGGCCTTCAAAAGCAATGGCTACTACTATCGTTTGGGCGGCAGATTGGGCGGTGTGATCCATTCCTTCAGCGGTTCATTAGCCGGCGGATTGGAATATAAAGAACTGGATTGGGAGACATTTGAGGTCTATCAGCTGAGTTCCGCTTTGGCCCAACGCGGCGATAAACATCTGATAACTGCCAATTACGCCTATCACCAGCGGGAAGATGATCTGTATATCCTCATCCCGGATAACATCCGCAGCCAATATAACTACTCCGATACCCAAAAACGCTTCTCCCATACGCTCAATGCCTCAGTTGCGACATATCCGGCGGACTGGCTGGAGCTGTCCCTGAACGAGCAGTATGCCCAAAGGAAGGTGAGATTATCCGAAAACTACTTCAGAAATAATGCTGACTTTGTAAACCGTACTTCTCTAATTGCTGTAGTTTATCCTCTATCATCTGTCCGGTTGGAAAATATCCTCCGCTACGACATCGCCATCAAAGATTTTACCTACGAGATCAATTCCCGCCACACCGAAAACCGGAGCATCAGTACTTTCGGCTCATGGCAATACTCCCCCAGTGATTCACTACGCTGGGCTTATGAGATAGATATGCAACGGATCACCTATCCCGATCAGGAAAATAGGTGGGATAACGACCTGCTGGTCCAATCCTACCGCCTGGGCGTGGTTCATTACCTGTGGCAGAATATGAAGCTGAGAAACTGGCTGATCCTGAACACCAAAGACGATATCTATCTGGATGCGCTACTCTCGGCCAATAACAGCCGGATGCGTAGTATCTCGCTCATACCGGAATGTGATATTTTGCTGGGGGATAGATTGCTCTTTCGTCAGAATTACACCATCCGGGCTGACTATACCAATTATCATTACAAGACCGAGGGCAGAACCGGAACCTTCTACCGCCAGTTGATCTGCCGCTATGGCATGATCTTTGACAGTTTTCCCTATGTTGCTCGTTCCGCCGATATGATCTGGATGCGTCACCCCTATCGCTCCAGTGACGGCAAAGCGTTAAAAGTGGAAACCACTTTTGAGTATCAGCAGAACGAATTTGGCGCTAAACAGCAGGACTTTTATCTGATCACCAGCCGAAACCAAAGATATACTGTCGCCCTTCAACTGAAGCATGACATCTATAATATCTACTATACCATCCATCCCCAATACACCTGGGGAACCTGGAAGGAGTATAACCTGCTCTTCGGCTGCGCCTGGCAGATGGATCACGACTCGATCGTCGAGATTTCCCTCAATCCTTATGGCGACAGCGTAAAAAATCTGGACTGGCAGATCAGCACCGCAGTGAACCTGCGGTTTTGAACCAAAGATCAGTTCTTGAATCTTGCGATCGCTCCCTCTATTAGATCCCTGATCTCATTCAAACGTGCTTCCGTATCCGCTTCAAACCGCATAACCAGAACAGGCGTGGTATTGGAGGCACGGATCAAGCCCCAGCCATCATCAAAGGTGATGCGAGCGCCATCAATGTCGATTACGTTGTAGCCGCCTTCCTTGAAGTAAGCCACAATCTGGTCCACCACGCCGAACTTGCGGTCATCCGCACAGGGGACGTGGAGTTCGGGCGTATTATACATCTTTGGCTGATCAGACAGAAAACTGCTCACTGGTTTTTCGGTGTGGGACATGACCTCCACAAACCGGCAGGCGACATAGATCGCATCGTCAAAGCCCAGATAGCGGTCTGCCAGAAAGACGTGTCCGCTCATCTCACCAGCAAATTCCACGCCCTCTTCCTTCATCTTCATCTTGATATTGGCATGACCCGTCTTATGCATCATCGGGATGCCGCCATGAGCACGGATATCGTCGTATAGCACTTTGGAACACTTGACATCGGCGATGATCTTCTTGCCCTGATTGTGCTTCAGATAATCCCGGGCAAGGATATTGAGTATCTGATCGCCATAAAGCATCTTCCCCTGCTCGTCAACAACGCCGATGCGGTCGGCATCTCCATCCAGTCCGATCCCCACCTCATATTCAGAATCCTTGACCACTTCCATCAGTTTGGTCATATACTTCTCCACCGTCGGATCGGGATGGTGATTGGGGAAAGAGCCGTCAGGGTCGCAAAACATCTCGATCACCTCACAGCCCAGGCGGCGCAATATCTCGGGCAAATAGGGACCGCCCATGCCATTGCCGCCATCCACGACCACTTTTACCGGACGATCAAGTTTGATATGATCGGTCACGTAATCAATGTATTGTGCCCCGATCCGGGCATTGGTCTGATAAGTGCCTTCGCCAGCGGCAAAATCGCCGCTTTGGATTATGTGCAGCACTTTCTGGAGTTCCTCGGCAAAGACGCTGCCCAAGCCCAGATTGAGTTTGATCCCGTTATATTGAGAAGGATTGTGGCTGGCAGTGATCATTGCTCCGCCATCGGTATTCAGTTTCCAGATGGCAAAGTATAAGACCGGAGTCGCCACCACGCCGATATCTGTCACCTGGCATCCGCATTCCATCAAGCCCTTACAGAATTGCTTCATAAATTCGGGTGTGGTATGACGGGCATCGCCGCCAATGACAATACTGGTCTTGTCCCGCTGACGTAAATATGTGCCAAAACCCTTACCGATCAGATACATGGACTCTGCTGTCAGGTCCTCGTCCACTATCCCTCTGATGTCATATTGCCGGAAAATCTGTGGATTGATCATTTGTAACCTCTTATATTGCATGTTTTCTTGACTATCGGTATTATCGCTTTCAGAGCCAGTGCCCGGTGCGAAATGCGGTTCTTGTGTTCATCCTCCATCTCGGCAAAGGTAAGCCCGGTGCCCGTTACTTCAAAGACGGCGTCATAGCCAAAGCCATTGGAACCTCTCTCGGACATGGTGATCTGACCTCTCACGACGCCTTCTCGGATGGCGATGATGCCTGCTGGTTCCGCCATAGCCATCACAGTTCGGAAGAAGGCACCGCGGTTGGATACGCCATTCATCAGGTTAAGCACCTTCACGCGGTTGTCAAGGTAACTACAGCCCTCTCCGGCAAAACGAGCCGCCATGACCCCCGGATCGCCGTTTAAAGCATCGATAAACAGTCCGGTATCATCAGCCAGGCAGATATGACCGGTGAACTGCGCCATTTCCAATGCTTTTTTCATGGCATTGCCGTCGATCGTGTCCCGGTCTTCGATCACTTCCGGCGCATCGGGAAATTCAGACAGAGACATTATCCTTATGGCTTCCGAACCTTCCATCAGGGCGTGATCCGAGATCTCGGGGATGTTCGATTCATCTTTCAGGACAGCGCTGATCTCCCGGACTTTGTCCCGATTGCCTGTCGCTATCACCAATACACTATGCATTCTTTTTATTCAGCCAGTCCTTGATCTTTTGCAGGATGTTCTTGTCCACAAAGCGTTCCGCCATAGCAGAGATCTTCTGGAGCATTGCCAAAAGGTCTTCTTCCCCGCTCCAATTTTCCAATAGGATATTCTTGTCAATCTGGTTCAAGACCGTATTCAGACCGATCACCGCCATGATGAGATCGTCCATCAGACCGATGATCGGTATAAAGTCAGGGATAAGATCGATCGGCAAAATGATATAAGCAATGATGCCACCGACCAGAATTTTGGTCTTGCGGGGCACCCGGTCATCCACGGTCAGCCGGCATAAGAGGATAAAGAAATCAGGTAAAAGAAGTAAATACCCGCTTAGTTTATTACCTTTCTTACCTCCATATTTGGATATCCAACTCCGAATCTTTGCCCTCAGTTCCTCATAAAACTTCATCCGGGGCGAATCGATATCCACGATCCTTTCTTTGATCCTTTCCTTCTCGTCATCATTCATCTCACGGCTTTTGATAAAGTCATCTTTATCCATGATTACCTCCTTCATAGACCAAGTCGTTGTCTTTTTGATACTATATAGGGACTGTTTCTCTCTTGCGGAGTATTTCTCTTGACCGTTTAACTGTCAAGGCATTTCATGACGTCGGACGATCAAACTCCAGAACGATCATGCGCCGAATCCTGAATTCGACGGGTTTGAATTGCCATTTCGCTTATTACAAAAGGACTTACAATCATGAATGATAGTTCAAAGGAATTCCAGATCAGAGACCAACTGGCGATCATTGTCGCCATGGATAAGAATAACCTGATCGGCAAAGATAACCATATGCCCTGGCATTTCCCCGAAGACCTTGCTTACTTTCGGCGAGTCACTCTCGATCATAACGTCATTATGGGCAAAAATACCTGGCTCTCGATCGGAAAAACGCTGGATCGCCGAACCAACATCGTCCTCAGCCGTGACCCAGCCTTCCATCCCCCCGGTTGCATCATCTGCCGGGACATCCCAGAAGCCCTCTCCGTCATTGGCAATGAGACCTCTTTCGTCATCGGCGGAGCAAGCATATTCAAGCAATTCCTGCCCATCGTCGGCAAGTTATACCTCACCCGGATTGATGCTGTGTTTGAAGGCGATAAGTTCTTCCCCCATATTGATTTTACGCTATGGTTACTGGATTACTACGAAGTGCTTTCATCCCATGCAGGAGTTGAACTTAAACTTGAGGTTTTCACCCGGATTCGCTCGATTTAGAATGGCATACATTGTCTCAGGATTTCCTTGTGTTCCTCCCGGAATTGTCCCGTGTACTCGGAATGATCTCGATGAGCGTTGCACAAACTGGAATCACCAAATTGGGAGAACGGGAAAAAACGATATCGTCACTCCTTCCAGTGCAATTTTTGTAACAACTAAGGATTATGCTTGTCAGATAGTTTGGATACTCGTTGATTCAACCGTTCTGAGTTATTCAACGGTCTTAAGAAGGTTTAGATTCAAGCGATATTGTGCTTTCTCCTG
>CAYZZE010000026.1:0-21689 GCA_964482845.1 uncultured Candidatus Cloacimonadota bacterium | reverse complement strand
AGAAAAGTCCCCCCCCCCCACAGGGAATAGAGATAGTTCTGCCTTTGTCCATGAGGGATGAAGCGGCGGACGATATGGGGAATGATAAGTCCGACGAAACCGATGATGCCAGCGTAGGACACAATGATCCCCAGAATCAGCGAACTTACCACGAAGATCTCACTTCGCACGCGGTGCACCCTGATACCCACACTGGAGGCATACATATCGCCCTGACTCATGATATCCAAAGTAAGCGACCGGCGGTAAAGATCAGCCAAGAGCACGACGCAGAGGACAGCGAAACCCATAAAGGCATACCACTCTCCATAAGTAAAGATCCTCCCCAGATTACCCATCAACACGCCCAGGATGAGCAGCGTATCTTTGCGAAAAAGATACATGACAAGTGATATCGCCGCCGAGGAGAACATCCCGGCGATGATCCCGCTGAGCAAGAGACGGGTGCGGTCAAAGCTACCCCGGCGTTGAGCGATCGTCCAAACGATCAGCATCGCCAGCATCGCACCGCTGAATCCGCCCAAGGGCATCAAAATCGTTAGTCCCAAGACGGCAAAGATCACCGATCCCAATGCCGCACCGGAGGAAATCCCCAGGATGTAAGGCTCCGCCAGAGGATTATTCAGCATCATCTGATAGACCGATCCGATCCCGGCCAGGGATACACCGGTCAACAGAGTTAGCATCAATCCCTGCAAGCGGATCCGCAAAATGATATTGTTATCCGGACTGCCGGCAAAGAGATAGACCGCTATCACCGAGAGAGTGATCAGGAACAGAACAAGATGCAGCAGGATATGTTTCATCGCTTCTCCGCTGATCGCTGCCGCCAGTTTTCAAATAGGATCTCCAATTGCTGCAAACCCAAGATGATCCGCGGACTGGCTCGCTGGACGAGATCAGGACCGATGTCCTCTTCAAAATAGATCCGTCGCTGGCGGATGGCGGGAATAACCTGCCAGCCCATGCGTGACAGAACGGCAGTCAAGGGATCGTGCGAATAGCAGATCATGATGTCAGGCGCTGCTTTGATAACGTCCTCCGCCTTGATCCGCGCATAATCCCGCTCCAGGGTCGCAAAGATATTATCCCCACCCGCAGTTTCGATCAACTGACCCACGAACGAAGCATCGGACACACTCATCAAGGGGTCGCGGTAGATCTCCAGATAGACCTTGGGACGAAGCAGATCTTTGTTCCGGTCTCTGATCTGAGCGATCTGAGCGGACAAGTCATCCGCCAAGGCATTACCCTCTTTTTCCTTACTGATGATTCTGCCGATGTCACGGATACCGGATAACATTTCATCCAATGAGCGCGGATAGATCATTTCCACTCGAAAGCCCATCCGCCGCAGATCATCAGTGATCGCTCCCTGTTCCAATCCAGTGGTGAATATTATGCTGGGATCCAGCGAGATCACTTTTTCCCGGTCTATCAGCCCAAATTTTCCCACTCTGGTGATGGTCAGCAATTCCGGTGGATAATTACATTCTTCAGTGACGCCAACGATATTGCCGACACCTTCGATTGCAGTGATGATCTCCGCCACCTCAGGAGAGAGGATCACGTAGCGGTCCTGCCCGGCAGGCGGTTTTTGTCCGCAGCCCGAGAACAGGGCAATCAGCAGGACGATCAAGGCGGGATATGATCTTTGGCGCACGGCAATTCTCAATAGATCAGGATCTTACCGTTGAGGGGAGCGGATGATCCATCGATCCGGTAAAGGTAAATCCCCCCCGGACTCAACCTACCCTGAGCGTCACACCCATCCCACACTGCTTCCGATGCGGAACTATTCCACTGTTTTATCAGTTGACCCCTCAGGTTGTAGATGCTGATCCGCCTAATCTGATCACCAAGTGCGGTAAAGCGGATGGAATTGCCCCGCGGCGCCGGATTGGGGGAGACCAATATGACAGCGGGAATCTGAGTATGATCTTCCACCGTTACCGTAGTCCGATAAACCTTCAGATCGGTGGGCGCCAGTCCAACTGTGTATTGTTGCCAGGCACTGAAATCGGGATGACGGAGATAGACCTTGCCGGATTGACCCCAGGATGAATCCAGCACGGCGATGAATCCAGCACCACCATCCACCGCTCCGCCCCCCGGACTCAGGGGATTTCCACTGCCGTTCAGGATCGACCAACCATTGGTATCGTAACGGTAAACGCCGGTGTTCATCAGATCACCGATCCATACCTTGCCACTGGCATCCGCCCACAAGCCGCCCGGATTGCCTCCGATGTCAAGCGTCTGGATCACGGTATCGGTCTGCGGATCGATGACGCACACTTTGCCGAAAGCGCTTGTCCAATTACCGGTGCAGGAGACATGGATATAACCATCGTGAGCGATCAGGTATTGCGGATTGAACCACACCGGTATCGTCTGCATTACCGAGAAGGTGTCCAGATCAATCACCGAGACCGAACTATTGGCATAACCGGACTGATATCCGCCGGTATTGCTGACGTAGAGTCTGTCTCCCCACACGGCAAGACCTTCCGGTGCCTCGCCGACTATGCAATCCGCCACCACGGTATAACTCTGTAAACTGATCTTATACACGCGATTGGTAAACAACCCCGTCACATACAGATAATCATCGTGGCGTATTCCCTCCCAAGGATTGACCGAGACGCCCAAACCGATATAACGGATCGTAACTCCGGTCTGCCGATCGATCATCTGGATCGCATTGTCCCCTGAATTGACGACATAGATATGCCCTTCATCCAGGACGAGCCGGTTCGGAATGTAGCCCAGCGAGGCAAAGGCATTGTTCACCTGTTGGGTGGCGGTATCAATGCGGGAGATCGTGCGCGATTCGGAATTGACCACGTAGATCAGTTCCGCCGATAGATCAATAGAATAAATCACGCTCATCATTAGAATCAAAAGGATGGGGAGGGATCGCCGGAACCGGATCAAAGCGGTTCGCGTGCTGCAGTTTTCTTGCTGGTTAGATGTCATTTGTTCACCTCATAATGAGATTTGTGACTTGAGATGAACGCAATATGCGGATATATATTCGCTTGCTCCGGCGAATCGGTATCCGACTTGGTGGCAGGTTTCCTGGCTCTCAGCATCGTCATCCGATCTGGCCTTCCCATCTGGCGACAGTGACCAAACCGGAACAAGGGCTGAATACAGTGGCGGAGACCGCTCCCGCTTCTCACGGGATTCCCTTTTACCTGATAAAAAGCACCATCAAGTCACGAGAGCAATCCTTCATGATCGGGTAATTCTGTCAACCATTTTCCTGGCTTTCTCCCTGTGTCCCCTGCTTGATAACCTTAGTATAACCTTAGTATAACCTTACGACCGTAAGGTTATACTAAGGTTATGAAGCAGGGAGAATGCAGGAGAAAGCACTATTCCGCTTGAATCAAAACCTTCTTGAGACTGTTAGATAACTCAGAGCGGTTAACCCAACGGCAAAATACCAGTTATCTTTTGGATAAAATCAATCGTCATTGGAACCTGCGCTGGAACGGAAAACGGTTTTTCATTTTCATATTCTCGATGTTTGGAGATTCCTGTATAAGCTCCGCTCTTAAAGCGGGGGTTACTGCTTGAGATGTTCGTGCAAGAAATCGTGGTAGCCGGGATTATTAAAGACGAGTTCGTCGTGCGTGCCGACGTGGCAATCCCCGTTTTTGTCGATGTAGAGGATACGATCGACATATCTGAGGGTGGACAGACGGTGGGAAATGACAATGGCGCAAATGGTTCCATAATGAGCGCTGATATCCTGCCAGAGCCGCTCTTCATTATCGGCATCCAAACTGGCGGTAATATCATCCAGGATGAGGAGTTGCGGTGTCTTGACCAAGGCACGGGCAATGGTTACGCGTTGCTTTTGACCTCCTGAGACACCGATGCCGCGATTGCCGACGACCGTTTCCTCCTTACGTGGAAAAGTGGCGATCTCTTTGTCCAGTTGTGAGGTCTGCATTGCTAGGTCATAATCCGTTGCTGAGATCTCATCAGCGGCGAAAAGGACGTTTTCTTTGATTGTTCCGCTGAAGAGGATCGGTTCCTGAGCCACGTATCCGATGATCTCTCGCCAGCAGGCAGGATCGAGCCTGTCAGAGCCGATGCCGTTGACCTGGATGCAACCTTCGCTGGGCAGAAGCAGTCCAAGGACGAGATTGGCAATGGTGGATTTTCCTGCTCCGGTGGCACCGAGGATGAGCAATCTTTCGCCAGGTTTGAGATCAAAGGAGCAGTTTTTGATCACGGCTCTGGGTTTGTCGGGATAGGTAAAGGAGACATTGTCAAAGCGTAGCGATTCAAACTGCTCCAGCGGAAAACGTGATCTATCCTCAGTATTGTAGGTGGGATAGTCCCTGATTTCTTCCAGGCGGTCGATATTGACGAATGCCTGCTTGCCGGAAAGGAATAATTGCGGCAGATCCAATAGGGGATAGATGATCATGCTGAGATAGGAATAAAAGAGGACAAAGGTGCCGATCGTGATCTGCCCCTTGACCGCCATATAGCCGCCAAAAAGGATCACGCCGATCAAAGCGATGTAATCAATATATTCCCAGATCATTTGGAGAATGGCGTTGAGTTTGATCATCTTCATTTCGGTCTTGAAACGGCGGTTCAGGGCATGTTCAAAGAAGCGGTTGTATTTTTCTTCACTGACATATGCCTTGATGATCCTGATACCGCTAAAACTCATCTCCAATTGGTTGTTGATAGCGCTAACCGCCTGCTGGTTCTTCTCGAAATTCTGATAGAGTTTGTCCGACGAAATGTAAAAGATGATCATCATCAGCGGTAAAGGCGCTATTACCAGCAAAGTAAGCAGCCAATTGATGGAAAACATGACCACCAAACTGAAAGTGATCAGCGAAAAAGAACTGATCGCCCTGAAGATGCCGGAGCAGAGGAACCAACTGATCTTGGGATATTCACTGATATCATCGGTCAGACGAGTGACGAGATCACCGGTGCGGTATTGCTGGAAAAAGCGGTAGTCCTTGCGCACGACAAAGCGGAAATAAAACATCCTGAGATTGTGCTCAAAGCGCAGATTGACCCAAGCGCGAAAACAGGGGAAGATGCCTGTGAACAATTGGGCAAAACCAATGGCGACAAAGATCAGGACGATCCGATGCACCTCCCGCATCGGCTCAGGAAACTTGGTGGGCTCATCAAGGATATTTCTTAGAAGGTCGATAAGGGCACGGAATATGATGGGCGGTGCGATCTGGACGGCTGTCGTCAGTAACGTAAAGATGAACATGATGAGCAAAAACCACTTTTGCTCCAACCATTGCTTAATCACCCACTTGAGATGCTTATTCATCAGCATTCTCCGCAGGCATCAACTGCAGTTCCACAAAGCGTTTGTATTCAGCGGATCTGCCCAGAAGTTTACAATGGGTTCCGCGGTCAATGATCTCACCATCGCGAAAGAGCAGTATCTGATCTGCATCGATCACGGAAGTAAGCCGGTGGGCAACGATGACGGCGGTCTTGCCGGAGAGCACTTCATTCAGGGAGCGTTGGATCTTGGCTTCGGTCTGAGGATCAATGGATGCGGTGGCTTCGTCCATGATGATGACTTCCGGTTCAAAAGCCAACGCACGGGCAAAACTGATCAATTGCTTCTCGCCCTGAGAGATGTTTTGTCCCCGCTCCGCCAGTTCGGTCTCCAATCCGAGTTCTTGTTTGACGATAAATTCATCCAGCCGCACCATCCCCACCGCCTGACGCACCTTATCGACGGAGATCTCGTCGTTATAGACACGGATATTCTCGGTGATATTGCCGGGGAAGAGGAAAATATCCTGCAGGATCAATCCGATCTTTTCACGCCACAGACGCAGATTGATCTCGGTCAGAGGAATACCGTCAACCAGGATCCTGCCCCTGGTTACGGGGTAAAAGGCGCAGAGCAAACTGATCGTGGTCGTCTTGCCACTACCGGAAGCACCGACCAAAGCGATCCTTTTGCCTTTGGGAATGGTAAAACTTATGTCTTTGAGCACCCATTCCTCATCCTTGTAGGCAAACCATACGTGGTCAAAGACGATGTTTTCCTCAAAATAGGGGAGAGCACGCCCCAGATACAGTTCATCCTCGGTCTTGTTTTCCGTTAGCTCCAGTATCCGCGCCAATGATGCAAAGGCACGTTGCATCTGCATCACGTTCTCCGAGATCTGAAGCAGAGGCCAGATCACGCGTGAGATATACTGGATGAAGACAAAGAGAGTGCCGATGCTGACCAATCCGCCGATTATCTTGGGTGAGGTGACCACAATGATCAACGCTACCACTCCAACATTGAAAACAAAAAGGAAGGAACTGGAAGAACTGTATTCAATGAATGAGGTCCTGATCTCAAATCTCTTTTTCTTTTCAGAGGATTCGCGCAGACGTTCAACGATATTTTCCTGCCGGTTCAGCGTTTGGATCACTGGCATGCCCTGCACGTAATCAGTTATCTTGGCAGTGATATCGGCATTCATCTCCCGGATCTTGCGGTAAAACTTTGAAATATAACGGATGAGATAGTAATAAGCGATCACCACAACCACTATGATCGGAACGAGATAGACCGTGACGGTGCTCTCTCTGATCAGGAGGATTGTGACAACGCCTGCGAAAAAGACGAGATTGCCGATGATCGTGATGGAGAGATGCGAGAATAAACCGCGGACGCGTTCACTGTCGCTTTCGACGCGGGCGATCAGTTCACCCACCGGTTGTCCATTGAACCATGCCACCGGCAGTTTCAGTAGGTGGCGGAAGATATCGAATTTGAATCGGGTGATGATCTTGATGCCCAGTTTGGATAAAAGAACGACCTGCAGGTAATTCAATACTCCGGTGATGGCGATGACCACGACAAAATATATGCCATACCGGATCATTTCGACAATGTTAGCCGATGGCACGCTCTTATCGATGATATGGGCGATCAACAGGGGATCGATCAGACGGAGGGAGGAGGTGACCAACATAGCAAAAATGCCAAAGAGAAACAGCCACTTATCCCTGAGGATATAAGGAATAAGTTGTTTGAGGTAATAAGTGAACTTACGCTTTACTTCTGGCATGACTTTATCCGGAGATTAAAATGGTCGGGATGACTGGATTTGAACCAGCAACCTCTCGGTCCCGAACCGAGCGCGCTGACCGGGTTGCGCTACATCCCGACCCGTGTTCGCTCAAAAATTTGAGCACCATTTATCTGTCAAGCACTATTCCTTGCCGATCGCTTTGAGCAATTGTTCCGCTTCCTCCGCGGTAATCTTTCCTGCTTCCAGCATCTCGAGGATCTTCAAGCGGCTGCGTTCGCTCACCTGATCGTGTTCCTTATCGCTCAGATCAAAGCGAAAACCCTTCATCTTGCGCAGCGGATCGAACATCTGTTTGAAGTGATCTTTGTTTAACATCTTGTGCATATGCCGATGCATACGACTACCATAACCACAGCCATCGTATTCTTTCTCCACGCGTTCTCTGACCTTTTCAGCCATTTCCCGGACAAAGGCAAAGATGTCATTGGCGGCGTTTTCGATATTCTCAATGATCTGATCCTTTGCGTCATCGAATTTGATCTCGTCCAGTGCCTTATGCATCTTTGCGATGGCGCCGTTGAGCTTTTCTGCCATTTCCTTGTCCTGTGCGCCTTTGATCAGCATATTCAGATATTCGATGATGAACTTGATGATCTTAGCGCTCTGTTGCTTGTCCGCCAGCGTTTTGGATTTGGCGATGTTTTTTTTGAGACGATCCAGCTTTTCTATGAGGTCATCAAGATTGAGATTGATATACTGACCGCTGTGACGGATCTTGATCGGACCATTCTCGGTCCGGAGAATAACCCTGACCTTTCCTTCCCCGCGTTTGAGGCGGTAAGTACCATCCTCCTCCCGTTCGAGATCCGATCCGTAGCTGATCACACCGAGTTCAGTTTCTGCGCTGAGGTCAATCTCCAATGACGCTGGTAACTGGAACACGATCACGCCATTCTCGTTGGTAAGCTTGATTAGTCCTTCTTCAATGGATAGTGTCTCAAAGAATACGTTACCATTCTCGCTCTCGATCGAGACATCGCTGAACTGGGCTTCTCGAATTTTGACCGCTCCATTTTCGGTTTCGATTTTGAGTTTCTCTCCCCTGAGATTTACTCCGGCAATGGGACCATTCTCCTGATCGATGCTGACGTCGCCGGTACAGTTATCAAGATGAATGGCGCCGTTTTCATTTTCGATGTCAAATGCACCGGAGCAATTCCTGACTATGATCTTGCCATTCTCATTGACCAGTCTCATCAATGCCGATACACCTTCAACGATCAACTTGTAATTCGTGTTCTCGACTTCAAGTTTGAGATTTGCTGGGATGCTGATCCGGCATTCAAATTCTCGCCTGCGGAAGCGCGAATCCGGCGAAAAATACTCGTCCAATACGATTTTGACTTCATCGCCATCGGTCTTGATATGGATCATATCTTCCAAAAGATCCGCCGGAACGCTACCCCGTGTATTTAAACGAGCTTTGACGGTGATCTTTTCCTGATCACCTTGTTCGATATTGAGCATTGCCATGCCGTTCTCGATCTTGATGCTACGGATACCTGTGGCACCCATTTCATTCTCAAAACGTAGTTCGTTCATTTTTTCCTCCTTTGATTGATCATTTCGATCGCTTCGCTGACATTGACGAAGCTCTGTTCCAAATCATTAAAGATATCGGAATAATCCGTTTCCGTCGGCTCACTTGCCGCAATGCGCCGTATAATCTCCAACAATCTGTTCTTAACGGTGGGATATGATATATTCAGCCGTTTTTCCATTTCTTTGATATTACCCTGAACTATGATGAACAACCGGACAAAATCCGATTGTTCTTTGCTCAGACTTTCCAGCCAGGGCTGGTCGAATTCACCCGAATATGTGATCTGACAGGCGCGGCATTGATACTGAGTGATCAGCAGCGGATTGTGACAAACGGGGCAGTTACTCATCGTCTTACTCATAAGCGAACCTCAAATATTTTGAGGTTATGCTAAATAATCCTTAGTATATGTCAAGCATAATATCAATATAATTGATGGCAAATTCGTAATATGCTATTTCGCTTGGACTTCTGATCCTCCATCATTCGCATGTCGGCAAGCACATGCCTTATCGCTTCATCAAAGATAGAGGTCAAACACTTGGGAATCATAGCATAAAAGCCGTTGAATAATTCAGAGAGTTGACTTACAAACATCCTCCTTGCTTGATAACCTTAGTATAACCTTAGTATAACCTTACGACCGTAAGGTTATACTAAGGTTATGAAGCAGGGGAGAAAAGGGTTGGATCGATGGAAGGGCGTTTTTTGTGGACAGTTTTCCCACATTCGCTTTTTTGGTCTCACGATTATGATTTGATACCAAGAAAGACAGGAAAAACGATGAAAAGCGGCAACGAAAATGACCCGGCGAGAATACGGAATATCGGCATCATTGCGCACATTGATGCCGGTAAGACAACCACGACCGAACGGATACTGTTTTACACCGGGTTTTTGCACAAGATGGGCGAAGTCCATGATGGTAATACATTTACGGATTGGATGGATCAGGAACGCGAACGTGGGATAACCATCACGTCCGCCACCGTAAGTTGTTTGTGGAAAGACAATCAGATCAATATCATAGACACACCTGGGCATGTGGATTTTACGGCGGAGGTGGAACGCTCCCTGCGCATCCTTGATGGGGCGGTGGGAGTATTTTGTGCGGTGGGCGGAGTGGAGCCGCAATCGGAGACAGTTTGGCATCAAGCCGACCGTTATCACATTCCCAGATTGGCATATATCAATAAAATGGACCGGAGCGGCGCGGATTTTGAGCGGGTGGTTCAGATGATCAATGAACGGTTTGCGACGAAGGCGGTGCCGATCAACATCCCCATCGGCAGAGAGGATGGTTTTGAGGGGGTCGTTGATCTGATCACAATGTCCGCCTGGTATTTTGATCCTTTGACCAAGGGGTTGAAAGCGGATAATTCCCCGATCCCGGAAACAATGATGGATGCGGTCGATGCGGCGCGGGAGCAATTGTTGGAAGCGGCATCGGAATATGATGATGACCTCCTGATGCGCTTTCTGGACAGCATCGAGGTAGGTCCTGCCCTGCTCAAATCGGCCTTGCGTAAGGGGACCCTGGCAAACCGGATCGTTCCCATCCTCTGCGGCAGTTCGCTCAAGAACCGGGGAGTGCAGTTGCTTTTGGACGGCATTTGCGATTTTTTACCTTCGCCGGTGGATATTCCAACCACTCAGGCATTTGAACCGGTCGATCATCAATCCCTGGAGATCCGTAACGAAATCGATGAGCCATTTGTTGCGCTTGCCTTCAAAGTGCAGACCGACAAGCATCTGGGGAAATTGATCTATATCCGGGTGTATTCCGGTAGCATCCGAAAAGGGGACAGTTTTATCAACCGGACAAATGGCAAGCGTGAACGGATCACCCGCATTCTGCAAATGATGTCAAACCGCAAGAACGACCTGGATACACTGAAAGCCGGAGATATCGGCGTGCTGGTGGGTCCCAAGTTTTTGAGCACGGGCGATACGATCACGGATGGCAACATCGATGTACTGCTGTCCAAGATGCATTTTCCCGATTCCGTGATCTCCATCGCCATTGAACCCAAGACGAAAGCCGATCAGGATTTGTTGAATGATGCTCTGGCGCGCCTCGAAGACGAAGACCCGACCTTTCATGTTCATTCGGACAAAGAAACGGGTCAACTTTTGATCTCTGGTATGGGCGAATTGCATCTGGATATCATCGTTGACCGTCTGAGACGGGAGTTTAACGTCAATGCCAATGTCGGCAATCCGCAGGTGTCTTACAAGGAGACCATCACGAAGATGGTGGAGATGGACGAGATCTTCCAGCGGGATGTAAGCGGCAAAGGCAATTTTGCCCAAGTCAAAATCCTGGTCTATCCCTTGACACCGGATCAAGTTCCGGAGGGGGAGAAGAATCTGTTTGTCAACCGGGTAACGCCTGATATGATACCCCAGATGTGGTGGAAGGCGATAGAGGAAGCGGCATTGAATGCTTTGAATGACGGTCCTCTGATCAATGGTGCTTGCGAAAGAGTGGGCATCAAACTCACCGGAGGTTCCTTTAATCCCGTGGACTCGAATGAGACCGCCTTCCGGATCGCTACATCCATGGCGGTAAGCAAGTCCTTGCGAGCCGCAGAACCGGTCATTATGGAACCGATCATGCTGCTCAGCGTCCTCTGTCCTGATGATTTTGTCGGCGATATCATCTCCGATATCAACGCCAAACGCGGCAAGATCGATATCCTGCGACGGCATACGGAATACCTGCAGGAGGTCGTGGCAGACGTGCCTCTCAGCGAGTTGTTCGGCTATGCCACACGCATCCGCTCCCTGAGCCAGGGACGGGCAATTTACACACTGGAATTCAAAAAATACGAGACCACTCCGCCCAGCATCCAAAGCAACATTCTCAAACGTATCAGGGGATTTTCGGAATAACGCTGACCAGGGCAGATGGAGTGGTAAGCAATTGTTTTGAGCTGCTTGTCCACACTGCGGGATTAACGCTCATTCCCATTCGATCGTGGCGGGGGGCTTGGAACTGATATCGTAAACCACTCTGTTTATGCCGCTTACTTCATTGATGATACGATTTGAGACGCGCTTGAGAAAATCATGGGGTAAGCATGTCCAGTCCGCGGTCATGCCATCGGTGCTGTTCACTGCACGCAGGGCACATACCTGATCGTATGTTCTTTCGTCGCCCATTACGCCTACGCTGTGGATGGGTAGAAGAACGGCAAATGCCTGCCAGGTGGAATGGTATAGATTGCGGTGGTGCAATTCGCTGATGAAAATATCATCGATCTGCTGAAGTAATGCCACTCTGTGGGGAGTGACTTCGCCGATGATCCGGACAGCCAGTCCCGGTCCCGGAAAGGGATGGCGGTTTACCAGTTCTTCCGGTAAGCCGAGTTCCCTGCCCACGGCACGTACCTCATCCTTAAAGAGTTCTCGCAGTGGTTCGACCAGTTTTAAATGCATCTCTCCCGGTAACCCGCCGACGTTGTGATGTGACTTGATCGTGGCGGATGGACCTTTGAAGGAGACGCTTTCGATCACATCGGGATATAGCGTTCCCTGTGCCAGAAATGTGGCATCGGTGAATTTGGCTGCCACCCGCTCAAAGACCTCAATGAAGGTGTGACCGATGATCTTACGTTTATGCTCTGGATTTTCCACGCCTTTCAGCCGTTCCAGGAATAGGCCGGAGGCATCCTCGACGTCGATGGTGAATCCCGGCAGGGAGGCGAACATCTGCTTTACCTTCTGTGCTTCATCCTTGCGCATAACACCGTTATCGACAAAGATCGGGATGAGTTTTGGACCAATGGCACGATAGATCAATGCCGCCGCCACTGAAGAATCCACGCCTCCGGATAAGCCAAGGATCACCTGGGCATTGCCCACTTGTCCGCGAATCCGGCAGATGCTTTCCTCGATGAATGCAGCGGGAGTCCAATCCGGTATGCAGCCGGCGATCCTGACCACGAAGTTGGACAGAATGTCCACGCCGGAAGGGGTATTGACAACCTCGGGATGGAACTGGATACCGAAATAAGGTTGGGAGAAGTGTTCTATTGCTGCATAGACGGAATTATCAGTGTGAGCAAGGGCATGGAAATCGGGCGGTAGGATCTCCAAAGCATCGCCATGGCTCATCCAGACCTGTTCGACCGGCTGCAGTCCTTCAAAGATTGTCGCATTATGAAGGATATGAAGTTCGGCATAGCCATATTCCTTCTTCCGGGCTTTGCCAACCCTGCCGCCAAAATGGTCGGCCATCAATTGCATCCCATAACAGATGCCCAAGACAGGCAAACGCGAATTCCAGACATGATCTGCGGGGCGCGGAGCACCATCATTGCCAATGCTGGCCGGACTGCCGGTGAGGATTATGGCGGTGGGATTCAATGAACGGATAACGGATTCATCGATATTGAAAGGATGAATCTCGCAATATACATTCAGGGCTCGGATGCGCCGGGCGATCAATTGGGTGTACTGGGAACCAAAGTCAAGGATCAATATCAGGTTGTGCATGGCGCTATTCACCGCTAACGAAGGGATTGATCCGCTTTTCAATACCGATGCTGGTCTTGGGACCGTGTCCGGGGTAAACGACGGTTTCATTTGGAAGACAATATAGGCGCAGACGGATGGAATTGGCGATCTGGGCGTGGTTTCCGCCGGGAAGATCTGTCCTGCCGATGCTTTGTTCAAAAAGCGTATCGCCGGTGAATAGGAGATTGTCCACATGGAGGCAGACCCCACCGGGAGTGTGGCCAGGAGTATGGATCACGTTCAATTTGTATTCACCCAATAATAGGACATCGCCATCCTGCATGAGGAGATCGGCCTCTTTGCTGCGGATGGGAGTGTCCACGAAAGCACTCAGATTCCTACATTCGTCAATCAGCATTGGTGCATCCTGTTCGTGGATCGCTGTCAATGCGTTCAGTTTTTCGGCAAAGAACCGGTTTCCGCCGATGTGATCGGCATGGCCGTGGGTGTTTATCACATGGGTGATGGTCAGACCAAGTTCTAATATAAAATGAAGCACATCATTGGAAGGTGCTGCCGGGTCGACGAGGATGCCGGTTTTGCTTTCGGTGTCATAAACCAGCCAGGTGTTGGTCTGGTAGCCGGGGAGGAGGATGAAGTTCCTTACTTCTAACATGATTTTCCTTTATCCTATTCTTAATCTTGTGATCGTCTGCGGGTCAGTTCTGCCGGCCTGAACACTATGGTCAAGTATATTTTCTCCATACAGGACAGGTTGATCATCCGTTGCCTTTTTGTTGTAATACATCAATAAAGATGCTGCCAGAGAGATCAGTTCACGGTCGATGGGACTGCCGGTCAAAATGCCGATGGGACAGGGTTGATCCGGGATATCAAATAGAAGTGATCCTTGATAATGAGATAGTAATGCTTCATTCTCGTGTTCATCTCTGCCCAGGATAAATTTGACCTTCGGACTTAGCCGGAAATGTCTGCCAAACCTGAGTAACTCCAAATCGTAACGATCGGGTAAGCCATGATCCAGCAGTTCGCGAAGGCGTTTGGAATATCCGGCATCAGTGAGCAGGCATCCGCCTCCCGGAGTAGGATAATAGGGTATTTCCAGTTCTGCCGCAAGTGCTATCTGACGATGTCTGCCACGCCCCTGGATGTCCCAAAGATCATTAATGTTTACCCAGCCCTCGCGGATGGGTTTGGTGGACGCAAGGAGTTTTTGGGAGAGGGGGCGGATTATCAGGTCTTTTACACCGCTGTGTTTTGCTACAGCATTGATGGCGTCTTTTCTTTGGGACATGGGTCGCTGGCCGAGAACTTCACCGGAGATAATAAAATCAGCATCCAGTTCTTCCAACATCTTACCGGCAGTATTGAACATCAAAGCATGACAATCAATGCAGGGATTGAAGTGCTTGCCATATCCGTATTTGGGATTAAGCAGCATTTGAAGATGTTCTGGGCTGATATCTCTGATCAGGAGGTCAAATCCATTTTGGCTGGCAGAAAATTGGGCTTTTTCGGCAGGGAAATAGGGTGCGGCAAAAAACACCGGTTGTACGAGGTATCCCAATTTCTGCATCCATTTGACACTCAGGATGGAGTCCAACCCCCCTGAGAAGACAGCAATGGCTTTGTGCTTTTTCATAGCGTTTTCCATAAATAATGAAGGCGACCATGGCCGATCGCCTTCAGATAAACTAAGTGGAGCTAAATGGGGGATTTGAACCCCCGACCTACTGATTACGAATCAGTTGCTCTACCACTGAGCTAATTTAGCTACTTGATTACTATCTCTAAATCTGCCGGCTCTGTATATTTATCAATAAAACGGAGACGGTGAACACGCATTCCGGACTGATGATCAAAACCCAATTCCATATTATTTACCATCACTACCCTATTGGGAGGCGTGTGGATGGTTAAGTTTACATCATCATTCTGATTCAGGTGTCTGGGATACCAAAAATTGCATCCTCTCATTTCCAGTGAACTGGAACTGTGAATCACATACTTCATGTCATCGGACAGAGGCAGATTGTATTTGATCTGGATCTCTACCATATCACCGTAGTCCTTGGTTTCCGGAACAATAAAGGAATACATCTGACTCAGTTCATTCACTTCGATCACGGACTGCAGGCGCAGGCGGGGATTGAACTGATCCGCTTTGATGTTGCGTGTCAAATTCAAACTCTGATCCACTCCATTGATGGAGAAGTATTCCATTTTCATGTCTTTATTCAGGAAATATGACCTGTTCTCTCCGGTGCGAAGAGCTCTCTTGGGGACTGTTATAACGTCACTGAAAACGATTTTGTTAAAAAACTCAGAGATGATAATCGTGACATCATGACGAACCGCAGGGATCAGAACAAACTGCAAAGTGTCGGGATCGATCGCTTGAACGGTTCTGGCCTGAGACCATAGACCCGTAAACAATGCAAGCAGCATTGCCAAAATGAAGTACAGCTTTTTCATAACTCCTCCTGCAGGATAAGCATATTCTGCCAGCCCAAATCACCGGATCGAGGGATTTAGTCAAGGAAATTCTAAAAAAAACTTGATTTAAATGAGCAAACTGGAATAATGGGTTTAGATTAGAAATCTAAGGATAAAACGAGGAGTTGATATGGAAAAAATGATGCTTCTGGGCGATGAAGCCCTGGCTCAAGGTGCCATTGATGCTGGCGTTTCCGGCGTATATGCTTATCCTGGAACCCCATCCACGGAGATAATGGAATATGTCCAGCACAGCAAACAAGCAGCCGAAATCGGGATTCACCGCACCTGGTCGTCCAATGAGAAGACCGCATTGGAGACAGCGATCGGAATGTCCTATGCCGGTAAACGCACGATGGCTTGTATGAAACATGTCGGATTGAATGTGGCCGCAGATCCCTTTATGAATTCTGCTTTCACCGGTGCCCATGGTGGCTTGTTGGTCGTTGTCGCCGATGATCCTTCAATGCATTCTTCCCAGAACGAACAGGACTCCCGCTTCTACGGCAAGTTTGCCATGATCCCGGTGTTGGAACCAGCCAATCAACAGGAATGCTATGACATGGCATTTTATGGCTTTGAATTGTCCGAGAAACACCATATGCCGATAATGATCCGGCTTACTACCCGTCTTTCACATTCCCGAAGCGGTGTTCTGAGACGACAGATACTGCCACAGAATGCCATGAAAAAACCTGACGATCCCAATCAGTTCATGTTGTTGCCTGCTTTTGCCCGCCGCAAATACAAACACCTGATCGAACAGCAAAAGGATTTCCTGACTGCTGCGCTGTCTTCTCCTTTCAACCGATTCGATCTGGATGGCAAAGACAATTCCATGGGCATCATTGCCTGCGGATTGGCATACAACTATCTGATGGAGAACTATCCTCAGGGAGATATTCCTTATCCCGTCATCAAGATCAGCCATCATCCCGTTCCTCCGGAGCCCATCCGCACCCTCTACCGGCAATGTGATAAACTGCTCATCCTGGAAGATGGTATGCCCGTCTTGGAGGATACGATCAAGGGTATGGGTCTTGGTCTGGCCAAGCCCATTCATGGACGCCTGGACGGGACTATTCCTCGTGATGGCGAACTCAATCCTGTCATTGTTGCCAGAGCCCTGGGATTAAAAACCACCTATGGGTCGGATGCGCCATCGGATCTTGTTCCCCGACCGCCGGCTCTGTGTATTGGCTGTCCTCATATCGATTCTTACAATGCCTTGAACGAAGCTTTGGCGGAATATGGCAAGGGTCATGTATTCAGTGACATCGGATGCTACACGCTTGGCTTTTTACCGCCTTATCATGCCATCAATTCCTGTGTGGACATGGGCGCATCGATCACGATGGCAAAAGGCGCTGCCGACGCTGGATTGTTTCCTGCAGTTGCCGTGATCGGCGATTCCACCTTTGCCCATTCCGGATTGACCGGATTGCTGGACTGCATCTATGACAAGACCAATGTCGTCATCGTCATCCTGGACAATGCCACCACTGGTATGACTGGCGGGCAGGACTACACAGCTGCCGGCAGATTGGAGGATATTTGTGAGGGGTTGGGGGTGGAGCGTGATCACATCCGTTTCTTTACGCCCTTCAAAAGGAACCACGATGAAATGGTGCAGATATACAAGGAAGAGATCGCTTACAATGGCGTTTCCGTCGTTATTCCCCGTCGTGAATGCGTACAAACCCTCAAAAGAAAGAACAGGATGGAGTAAGCGATGAAAAAGGATATTATTCTTGCCGGAGTGGGTGGACAGGGTATCCTGACCATTGCCACGGTGATTGGTTATGCCGCTGTCAAACGCGGCTGGTATCTCAAACAAGCCGAAGTTCATGGCATGAGCCAGCGTGGGGGAGACGTCCAATCCCATCTGCGTCTTTCCAGTGAACCGCTATGGTCGGACCTCATTCCTCATGGTCAGGCGGACATGATCCTCTCCGTGGAACCGATGGAAGCTCTGCGTTACCTTCCTTATCTGATGCCAACCGGATGGCTCATCGCCAATCGCACGCCCTTTGTGAACATTCCCAATTACCCTGATCTGGAGACCATTTACAAACATATCGAAGCGTTTCCCAATCATATCCTGATCGATGCGGATGCCATTGCCAAGGATGTAAAGGCAAGCAGAAGCATGAATATCGTCATGATCGGCGCTGCCATCGGACATCTGGGCTTTTCTACGGAAGAGATCATAGATGCCATAAACGTTATCTTTGCCCGCAAAGGCGAAGCGATCGTCGAAGCAAATCTACGTGCCTTACAGGCAGGATTATCAGCAGCACAAAACAAATAACCACAGATGAAAATCCTCAAAGTTATCCGCCGGAAGGAACGAACTCTTTCCGGCTCTTCTATTTATGTCTTGTTAAGGCATGATTTTTGCTCGTCTTGTTGCAAGGAAACCATCACTTCCGATCACTACGTGAGATGATGAAGGAGAGAAGACAATGGGAAGATGCCATCTGTTGATCCTGGTGATCATGACCGCCCTGATCCCGATTTGCGCGGCTGGATCATTACGCTACGATGTCATCGAGGGTTTTGAAAGCGGATCGATCCAACTCTTTTCCTGGTTGGCTGAGGATATCGAGCCCAATAATTGGCAAATGGACTCCAACATAACCAACAATAACTCCAATTTTTCGCTCAGATTATTCGGCAATACGTGGAAACAGCAGTTTATCACTCCCGTTGTTATCAATAGCGGTACAGTGATCAGCACCGCTGCCCGCACCCAGAGCGGCGCCAGAGTCCAGGGCATCGGCTTTTCCGATGGGATCAATGTCCTATTCTATTCCCTATCAGGATCTCGGGTCGTCAATATCGAGGAATGGGTCAATGTCTATCAGGGCGCCTTCTCCCACAATACCTGGAACACCTATCATCTGCCGATAGCGGATGACTGGTGTGCCTTCTTTGATTATCTGCCGCTGCTTACCTCCATTATTTATGTCAATGATCTCGATGGTGTCTCCAGCCGATCCATCTGGTTCGATGACATCCTCAACATCACTTCCGATCTTCCTCAATCTCCCCACGTCACCGTCAGTTACAGCATCACGCACAACAGGCGGATCAGTCATGGGCATCGTCAGGTGGGAGTGCAATTCACTTCTTTCGTGGTCGATCCGGATAGCGGTGTATTCACATATCGCTGGGATTTTGGTGATTCCACGTTCAGCGCTTTGCCTCATCCTTATCATATCTATACGGTCACGGATGCTCACCACTATCGAGCCTTCCTTCAGGTAACGGACAACACCGGAAAAAGGGGTTATGCGTCTTGCCTGATCGATGTCGATGCCGGAGAAAGCAATCTCCCCATCCGGATGAATTTTGTCGGTGATATCATGCTCGCCCGCAGGTATGAACAAGCCGGAGGCATTATACCCACCCAAGGCGTGAATGCAATTTTTGCCCCCACCAAACCTTATCTGGGAGATGCCGCGGATATCACCGTCGCCAACCTCGAGGTAGTTCTATGCAACGTCGGAACGCCGCACCCAACCAAGTCGGTTGTCTATCGGGGCAATCCCAATAACATTTCGGGATTGGTCTTTGCCGGCATCGATGTCGTCTCCACAGCCAATAATCATACACTCGATTATGGATTGGCGGGTCTGCAGCAGATGCAGGGACTGCTCAATCTGGCCGGTATCATTCACAGCGGATCAGGCGCCAATTCCTATGAAGCATATATGCCGGCATTTTACAACAAACACGGGCTCAATATCGCCTTCCTCCGCTCGAGTGACCGCGATGGCTCATATAACAATGCCCAACCCTATCTCCATGCCGGATTCAACAAGTCCGGTTTCGCGAGCATGACGCCGTATTATATCACGCAACAGATCAATGCCGTTCAAGGTGTTGCCGACCTCAAGATCGTGGATATGCACGCCGGCAGCGAGTATTCCCTGACGCCCGGCGCCAATTATGATAAGTCGCCTTTCCTCTATGACTACGAAGATACGGATGAGACATCACCCCGCATCGACGTTCCCCATATGTGGGATCGGCAGATCAGGCAATTTGCCATCGATGCCGGTGCTGATCTGGTCATCGTTCATCATCCTCATGTCATACAAGGCATCGAGGTGTACAATGGCAAAGTCATCGCCCATTCCCTCGGCAATTTTATCTTTGACCTCAATTACCCCGAGTGTTATCCTTCCATGATCCTCTCCGCAGATGCCGATCACAATGGCTTCAGCAATGTTGAGGTCATGCCCGTCTATATCAAAAACTACATCCCCGTTCCCGCCACTGGTCAATTGGGCATCTTTATCCTCGATTATCTGGCGCGCCGATCCAGGGAATTGGATTCAGTCCTGAGGGTCGATAAGAACGGCATTATCGGTCAGGTGATCCTCGATCCCGCCCAGACCTTTGTCCAGGCAACAGCCCATGAGATACCCGCCCGGCTGATCCCACAATCCAACAACACCTTTCTTACCGAACCGATCAAATTGCCGCGCATGGGCAGCATCTCATCCGTAAATGACGTGATCCCTTCATTTGGCGCCATGGTTCGGCTCGGTAGGGAACATCATTGGTTCGGCAATTTCGAGAATGAGGGCTCGCCGCTCTGGAACCCTACCTTCGATACCACTGTCTTCTTTGACGGTTCTCGCTCCGCTCGCCTCCAGACCACGACCAATGGCCAAACCGTTACCTCTACCCTCACCCAGCGTATCAGGATTTATGATAATACCCGTCCCTTCACCCTCAACGGATGGATCAAGACCCGAACTGCCGCCAATGCCAATATCCAGATCAGGTTTTACAACACCCGAACCGGTAGTCAGATCAGTTCCGTCAATCTTAGCGATGGCGTAAACGGCACGGTGGATTGGACTTACTATCACAAACTGATCGCCCTGCCCTCCAATGCCTATTACTATGATCTCGTTTTACGTGTCACCGGCAGTGGCAGTTTTACCCAGGCGTGGTTTGATAACCTTAGCATCATCGAATGGCAGAATTGGATGGATGCCACGACTCTAAACGATATCCCGCATCCCAATGATTTCTACTGGATACAGGTGCAGACCAACCACAATCCCAAACACATCCGCATCCGCTTCACCGAAAAGGAATACCGCCCCGATATACCGATCCCTTTGCCCGCCGCTATTTCCTCTGCTTTCTTCGATGTAAAGGCATATCCCAACCCCTTCAATCCCGACGTCCGCCTGGATTTCACCCTCCTCAACCCCATGAAAGTTGACCTCGCTGTCTATAACCTGCGCGGCCAAAAAGTCAGGCAGATCTGCCATGATCGCATTCCCGCTGGCAGGCATAGTTTTAGCTGGAACGGCAGAGATGCCAATGCCCAATCTGTTGGCTCCGGCGTTTATTTCGTCAGGATCAATGCCGGAAACAACACCCAGATCCATAAGATCCTGCTCTTGAAATAAGGAAGAATCAATCCCTTACCATGTGTCCTCCCTGCTTCATAACCTTAGTATAACCTTAGTATAACCTTACGACCGTAAGGTTATACTAAGGTTATCAAGCAGGGAGCAAGCAGAAAAGCGTAGAACAGGATCCCGTTCCTGCCACTCGTCCCCGCCTGCATTAACTCAATTTTCTGCCGCAAACTCCGTAAGCCCTCTGCCGGTCAACCAGTTATCCCGCTCATCGCTCATTATCCGATAATACAACCCATCCTTTGGCATGTTAGATCGCCATTCTTTGCCTCTCTGACGTGGTAAGAATCGCTTTCGCCGTGAATTTTCTTGCTTTCCTCTCATTATCGGTTACTATATTTATTGAGTATGGGTTAACGCCACGCTGGAAAGGACTGTGCCACATAGATCGACCAAGAAATTGCATTTTTATGTTGACAAAAAAACGGTGCTCAAAACTGTGCAACGACCGCTGCTTGACAAACGCAGTTTTTCAGGTGGTGGATGACTCAAAGGTCTTTTAACGAAGTTTATAGAAGTGGAAAAGAGAAGGAAAGGCTCCAAGTCAATTATAAATGATGGAGAGTTTGATCCTGGCTCAGGACGAACGCTGGCGGCGTGGATTAGGCA
>CAYZZE010000025.1:18621-21813 GCA_964482845.1 uncultured Candidatus Cloacimonadota bacterium | reverse complement strand
GATCCGAAACGGTGGTTGAAACCACCGCCTAACATCTGATGGCGCCGGATAACTTGTAAAGACCTTTGAAAAATTCAGAGAGTTGACTTACAAAGACCGTTGAATAATCGGCAACACCGGATTTATCCGGTTGTTGTACCGGATTTATCCAGCACCCAGCACGTTTGCCCAGATGTCATAAACAAATGTCATACAAGCATATAGATTTCACCATGCACTGACTGAAGTCAGTGCAACAACCGACTGAAGTCAGTGCAACGACCGGCTGAAGCCGGTGATACCCCTATGTGCAACGGTCTTTTACAACTGTCCTCCTTGCTTGATAACCTTAGTATAACCTTAGTATAACCTTACGACCGTAAGGTTATACTAAGGTTATGAAGCAGGGAGCAATCAGGATAATGCACTTTTCCGCTTGAATCTTGACCTTCTTGAGACCGTTAGATAACTCAGAGCGGTTGAATCAACGAGCATCCGAACTATCTGACAGGCATAATCCTTAGTTATTGCTGACTGCGCTGGAAGGAGAGGCGATATTTTTTTTCCGTTCTCGGAATTTGGTGATTCCAGTAGGTGCAACGCGCTTTTCATATTGCTTTCTCAAGGTCTCAATCTCTGGTGAGCCGATTATGAGCAATGGTCTCAGTTAATGCCTAGAGCGAAGCGCAATTTCTACACTGCCATTATCCCTGATATAGAACAAGCCCCGTCTCGGACGGGGCTTGTCTCATCAGACTATAGCAGGTTATAAGTATTTACTTGACCAGCATCATCTTACGGGTTTCTACGCGGCCGTTGGCATTGAGGCGATAGAAATAGACGCCGCTGCTTACTGATTGGCCACTATTGTCAGTTCCATTCCAAACCACGTGGTGTTCGCCGACGTTTACTGCGCCACTGACCAGGGTCTTGACCAATTGTCCTTTCAGGTTGTAGATGGAAAGATTGGCATTACCGGTCTGAGGCATGGTGTATATGATCGTAGTGGAAGGATTGAATGGATTGGGGAAGTTGGGTTTGAGCAAGGTAGCCACGGGTGGAACGGTGCTATCGTTGGTGCTAACTGGAAAGACGAATTCCAATTCGCAATACATCACTCTTCCGCCATCATTCTGACCGATGGGCGGAGTCATTATCGATGATCCCCAGGTATAGTCATCGTAAAACATCAAGCCGAGACGGCCGATCTTGTTTTCTCCCTGCATGCCGATGAACTTGATCTTATTGGCAGGATAGACCCACATCGGCTTGATGCCGGCAAATTGCGGGGTTTCCTGATTGTTCAGGGAAAGAGGATCAGACCATGATCTGCCATTGTCGGGGGAGATCGATATGTATATCTCCGGGGTATTGGCAAAGGCGGAATAATCCGGATCGTTAAAAAAATTCGCCAGACGGGCGCGCATGCTGTTTTGCCAGACGACAGCCATCATCTGCTGATCATTGGATTCAGTGATCTTTATGTTATTGTAATGGAAGAGCATGGCGTTACCGTGGGCATCCTGATCCCAATGGGGGAAATTGAAGTCGGTGGAGATCAAAGGATACTGGTCGGGAGGCGTGCCGCCATATTCATCCACCTCGCCCCATGGTGCTTCCGTATCCCAGGGTTGGAACCAGTCGTCGGGATTCTGGCTGATGGGATAGATCTCGCGGACTTGATATCCTTCCGTGACGGGATCAAAGACGAACTGCTTTACAAACTGCATGGAGGGATAGTAGAAACCTTCAGTGTTATGCAAAGCCCAAAGGGCGGGAAATTGCAAGTTGCCTTCGGAATCAATAATGGCATTGGAATGGCTGGAATTGGCGATGCTCCAGTAGAGAGCGTCATCCGGATGAGGAACGTCATTGGTGTCGGTGAAATAGCCAGGTCCACCAGGAGAGGCAGGCGGGTTCCAGGTGGGCAGACGATCCCAGTCACTTACGCGACGCCAGGTGCCCAAACCATAGTTATCACAGATAAAGACGTCCATTTCCGGTTCGTCGATCGATTCCTCGGCAACAATATCTTGGGCAAAATGGTATCCGATGTAATAGAGATTGCCATCTTCAGCGGCGACGAATGAATGGAAAGGTCTGCGCCAGATAACTGGATCCGTATTCCAGGCAAACATTTCCGGGATATAGGTGTGATTCCAGACAAGGGGAGTGCCCATTTCGATATCGTCGACATCAAGGTCGGTGTAAGCGATATAGGCATTTTCGGAAGGTCCGCCGGTTTGGTCTTCGCTATTCCGGGCAAGGACATAGACGCGTCTTTTACCGGGAATCGGTGAAGGTCCGGTTTGGATGGAAGGCCAGATGAACATGCTATGGTTGGTTGTTCCTATGGTCGTGGGATTGTCAATGATCACGGTGGGATCGTTCAACAATCCGGGCAATCCTCCCAAAAAGGCGTCGGAAGTGAATTGAACTTCCAATTGCGGATCAGCGTCCACGTTGACATGCCAAGTGTAAAGGGGTTTACCCAAAACCGGATCAAAGGTCATGGTCGGGAATCCTTCCCAGTTTTGGACATTGGTGATTTCGTTGACGGAAACGGCATTGGCCGCATCGACATAGACGTAGAAGACACGGCGTTGGGATGTTGCTTGGCGTCTGCCTTGGAAACTCATAAAGTATCCACCGCCAAACTGGGATGGCACAGTTTGCATGTTCAAACTGCTATAACCACCGATAAAATAGTCATAAAACGACGTGAGGATGTTTGTGGGATTTACCGTAAAGGTGTGTGGCGGCACGTCCCTCGTGGGTCTCAAACGGACTCCCTGTTGGGGAATCTCCAGCGGCTTTTTGGAAGTTGCTGAGTATTCGTTAATGGACAAAGCGGTACCGACCATCAGTGCCAGCACCATTAGGATAAGCAGTTTTTTGCTCATTGTTACCTCCTGATATATCTCATCGTGTTGCATTATAATCAAATCCCGTAAAATTGGCAAGATAAATTTCATCTGACAGCACTCCGATCACTCGACGCTGCGCATAATGCTCTATCAATCAGTTAGTTATAATCCATCTCAATATTTCCAAAACGGGGATCTCGATCGGATGCCGGATTGTAGATAAATTTGTAGGAACCTGCTTTGACGAGGTTTTTCCTCTTGTCCGCAATGACCTCAACGGCATCGATGTAGTCGTTGGTGTTCAATCCACCGGTGGCACCACATTCCGCTGCCTGGAACCTGGCGC
>CAYZZE010000025.1:0-18521 GCA_964482845.1 uncultured Candidatus Cloacimonadota bacterium | reverse complement strand
TCGTTGGTGTTCAATCCACCGGTGGCACCACATTCCGCTGCCTGGAACCTGGCGCCCACCATGGTGCGCAAATCTTTGTGTTGCTGGTTGATGCGTCCCTCCATTTCGATTATCCTGCGGGAGTGGGTCAGATCAATATCCTGCGTATATCGATACTCAGACCGAGAGTGTATAGAGAGACCATTGCACATCCTGGGATCAACAGAGATTGAGCTCGTGGAAAGCCTTATCAGAAAGACCATTGAACATATTGGGATCAACAGAGGTTGAGATCGTGTTCCCCACTGGCGCAAGGATCGATCTCCATTAGCGCCAAAGCCGATGTTACCAGCATTGACACAATTTGGCTTATGGGCAATGGAAACGGAATTGCGTCCCAATGTCCATGCTTCGATATTCCTGCTGCGGACATTGGACTTATCAGCGGTGTTGGAATGGATATTGCATCAAAGACGGCGTAACCATTTACGCGAATAAACTACTGAGGAATTGAATGTATATACTGATACTGGCAACATTGCTATTGGTGTTGTATTGGATAAGTGAATACTATCGCCACCTTCGCAACGTTCGCGCGATCCCGATCCGTATTCACGTCAACGGTACACGCGGCAAGTCCAGCGTCACACGCTTGATCGCTGCGGGCTTACGGGCTGGAGGGAAAAGAACGATCGCCAAGATCACGGGCACTCTGCCCCGGGTCGTTCTGCCGGACGGTCAGGAAGGTGCCATAATCCGTTTGCAGAGCGCCAATATCATTGAGCAGAAATACATATTCCGCTATGCGACAGAACTTAAGCCGGAAGCAATCGTAATCGAATGTATGGCGGTCAACCCCGTGTTCCAGTGGATCACGGAGCGCAAATTTGTCCGCTCCACGGTGTCAGTGATCACCAATTGCCGTCCCGATCATCAGGATCTGATGGGAAATACCGTGCAGAGTATCACGATGAGTTTAAGCAATACCATCCCGCCCGGTGGTATCTGTTATACTGCCGAAGATGAACACTTCCCGATCCTGAAGCAAGTTGCAGCCAAGCGTCATTGCCGGATCGTCCAGGTGCGGCCATCTGATGTGACCGACCATGAGATGAAGGCATTTCATTATATCGAGCATCCGGAGAACGTTCAACTCGCCCTGGCGGTCTGTGCGGAACTCGGGATCAGCCGCGAAGTGGCATTGGCTGGGATGCAGGAATCTCGTCCTGATCCGGGCGCTTTGAGAAAATACCGGATGAAGGAAGCAGGCAAATGGATCAATTTTTATAATGTCTTTGCTGCCAATGATCCTCAATCCACCGAGCGGATCATGCATATGCTCACCGACCGCTACAAACAAGCCGAAGTCATAATCATCCTCAATAGCCGGGCAGATCGGTTTTTCCGTTCGCAACAACTGGTGGAGGCGGTTAAAAACCTTCGCTTCAATTATCTGATGCTGACCGGTGAGATCTGTGAGAAAGTGGAGTCCTATGCCTTGCATCACGGATTGGAAAAGGACAAGGTGGTGCGTTTGGGTGATCCATTGCCGGAAGTGGTCTATAGCAGGGTTTTGGAACTCACAATCGAGGAATCCCACGTGATCGGCATTGGCAATATCGCCGGCGAAGTGAAATACGGCGCTCAGATTGTGGCACATTTTCGTCATCGAATGCAAGCATTGAAGAAAAAACAAGTGGATACAAGGAGCTGAACGTGGTAGATACCGTTATTCAGGCTGCCGTTGGACTGGGCGTGATCATCAGTTTGCTGTTTAGCGAATTGCTTGGCGCTTCTGCGGGCGGGATCGTCGTCCCCGGTTATATAGCCATGTATTTGGATAAACCATATCAAATCATCGGAACGCTGCTGGTGGCACTGGTCACCTGGGGTATTATCCGTCTGATCGGCACTTTTACCCTCCTTTATGGAAAAAGACGAATGGTGCTGAGCATCTTGGTCGGTTTTATCATTGGGCTGTTGAGCCGGATCATCATGATCCAGGGCGTGACGCTGGTGGAATTGCAGATGCAATCGATCGGTTACATCGTTCCTGGCTTGATCGCCAACTGGTTTGAACGGCAGGGCTTTATCAAAACATTGTCCACGCTGATGATCGCAGCGGTTTTGGTCCGTCTGATCCTGATGGTAGTCTTTCAGGGGGAGGTGTAAATGTATCGTCCGTCATTAAAATCAAACAAGACTTTGATCGCACTCCTGATCCTGAGCATCGGATTATTCTTTATTGCCCAGCGCAGTTTTGTCCATATCAAATCCGATCATTATGAAGAAAAGATCAATGCAGCCCTGGAGATGCAGCAGTTTATGGAAGCGATCCGTGAGGAATTGACCGCTACCGGATTTGAATTTGACTTGCTCGATGATCCGCTCAAGACTGGTCTGATCGGGACACGGCTCAGTTCGATCACTACCAGTCGCGGTGTTCTCAGCGAAAAACAAACGGCTCTCAATCCCAATTTTGCGGCGGTGATGGTGCAGGAATTGAAGAATTTGAACTTGCAGGCATCGGATCATGTCGCCATCGGTATCACCGGTTCCAATCCCGGCGCCAATCTTGCTCTTTATGCCGCAATCAAAGTATTGAATCTTGAGCCCAGTATCATTGTGGCGCTCACTTCTTCGTCCTTTGGCGCTAACCGTGAGGATCTGACCTGGCTGGATATCGAGTCAATCCTTTATCGGCGGGGATTGATCAATTTTAAAAGCAGTTATGCTTCTCTGGGAGGAAGGGACGATATGGCGATCGGCTTGTCCGATTCCGGCGTTCAAGCGCTCAGAGCAGCCATGCAAAGACATAATGTCCCGCTTCTGCTCGCATCCAATCTGGAAGATAACGTCAATCTCCGCTACGTAACCTATACTGAACTACTGCCGGAAGGCAAGCGCTATCGTGCTTTCTTCAATATTGGCGGTGGATTGGCAAACGTGGGAAGTAACGTCAATGCCCGCCTGATTCCGGAGGGTATAAACCGCCGTCTGGGAGAAAAGACCTTCGAACCGGAAGGCGTGATCATGCTCATGGCAAAGAAAAACATCCCGGTGGTTCATATGCTCCGGGTGTTACGTTGGGCTACCAGAAACAATATGCCGATCGCTCCTGACAAACCTGTGGCGGCAGGACAAGGCAGGATATTCAGTTATGAAAAACACAATACTTACGTGGCAGCGATCTGCCTCGCCATTTTGCTGATCGCTTTGATCGCAGTGATCATACTTGACCGCTATGACCGCCATTTCATGGCAAATATCGTTGATCCAGATGAAGAAATCTAACTCAAGTAATGGAGAAAGATCTGATGACAAAAAAAAAACATATATTGATCCTCCTGATGCTTGCCCTGGTTGTTTTGAGTGCGCCGGCAAGCGAGGCAATCCGCTATAAACCGCTCGAATTCGTCAATCCGGGCAACCGCCGCTTACTTCGGAGCGACGCGGGAAACTTCTATTTTTACCGGTCACTGCCGGAAAAATCAATGTCCCTGACCGTCAATGGGATGGAATCGTTACAGATCAGAACCGTCAGCACTGAACAGGTGCGCAAGCCACGGGTGATCGTGATCGTCAACCGGCAGAGAACCACTTATGATCTGAAACAGAGCGCTAAATCTGGAAATCTGTATGTCTATGAACCGATCGATATCGCCATCAACGGTAAACCGGAAAAAATCGAGATTCTCTGTTATGACAGCCAGATCTATTTCCGGGTCTTTGAACGCATCGTTCCCAAGCCCCGTCCCCAACTCCTGCCTACCCTGCAGGTTCTGGAACATGGCGGGATCATGCTGTTGAGCCATAATTCCCACAGCAGCGAATATTATTCTTTTGAACCCGGACAAATCATGCGGTTCAATGTCAATAACAAGCGCACCGCCGTCATCTACGTCCGCGCCCGGCTGACCGATCGCTCGATTCCGGTCTTTGACCTTTACCGGAATAACGAATTGGTCGAACGGATCGAACTCTCGACCGCAAGGACAGGCAAATACACCGTGGCCGGCATCACTCATCTTACCGTCGGCAGGAAGATCGAACTAATCGAACAGGATGGCAACGCACAATATACCTTGCGTCCCGTCTCCGAACACCTCTTCATTGCCAGACCGGTAATCTTGAGAGATTGAACAGGAGTGATTGATGATCCATCCCGACATCAAGAAAGCCGCTTGCGTCCGTGATCCGATCGCCGATCAGACCGAAAACGGCGGATTGCGTTGTTCTGCTCCGGAAACTGATCCAAGTGAAACAGATCCCCCCAAGGACGAATCAAGCGTTCAGCAGCCAGCCAAGCATCAGGAGAAGCCGACTTCCAAAACAAGACCAGTCACGGGCTTCAAACCGATTATCATGTGCCTGGCATTTGTGGTCATTGTGTTTGGCGCCACCGCTCAGACCGGTATCCAAAGCGCCGTCCGGCTCGGCATCCAATACACCGATAATGTGTTTCACCTCTCGGACTATGACTTCGACCGCTTTCAAACCAATCATCCCAATCTTGACTATGTGAATACCACGGATGATCTGACCCTGAGTGCCCGTCTCGATCTGGCATATCCGTTGCGTTACCGTTGGTGGAGGATCACGCCTTCCGTGACGGCAAGCCATGACCAAACCATCTGTAATACCGAAAAGTACAATCCAAAATTCCTTACCCGCCTGCGCGTGGATCGATACCATTGGAACGCCACCATCCTCTACGGTTACTATCCGCATATCTATGTCCGCAGTTATATTGATAACGATGGCACCGGCAAACTGGAAAAATACTCCTATGAATGCAATCTCTATCGGGCGGATGCCAATGTGCACCTCTTGAAAAACGGATCATTGCGACTCCATTATCGCTTTGAGGAATACTACTACAACCAGTACTTCACCGAGTTTGACGGTACCGCCCAGACCACCGGATTGGGATGGAGGCATCGCTTCCCAATTTTTACGCTCAATGCACAGTATCAGTTTCGCTCTTTTGATAACGACGAGCGACCGATGCACGACGATCGTGATTCTTCATATGAAAGCGACATCTATGAACTTGGTATCACCATGCGCCAGATACCACTCACGGACAGTAAGAGCAGTAAGGCAAAGTGGTGTCCGGCTTTACGGCTCGGCTATGAAGAACGGTTCTTTCAAAGCGATGATTCCTGGTATGGCGGCAGATATGATAGAATTTATACCACCAATGCCAATATCTTGCTCACTCTCACCGATAAAATCAATATAAACCTTGACTACACACATGTCTTTAGGAATGTGGACTCACCGAATGCTTTGGTCAGAGATTTGAGAGAATACAACGAAAATCGCCTGAGCGTTGCGGCCGAATATAAATTTTAGGGAGCCACAGATGGTCTTCAAACAAGAAAGCGACAAAAAAAGGATCATGGAGTTTCTTGATCTGGTGGAAAACGACAAAGTCGAATTGAGAAGATACAAAAAACCCGTCCTCGTATGGGCAGTTGAAGTGGATACGGTTTTTTATTCATTCTGGGAACAAGAGATGCTCGATAAATTCGGCCTTGATAATGTGGATGGCTATGACTATCAGGAAAACCTCGGATTCTGTCCCGATTGGATTTCCGACGAGGATGACGATTGGGACGGCGAAGACGATGATGATGATGATATCGATCCTTATCGCTGAGCGGATGATTCGGTAAAACTTATCTGCCTTGATGTAGCATTCGGCACATCCGCATGATGCGGCGGCATTAACAATCTCGCTCCTGCTTTGCCATCCTGTTCCCCTTTGAAGATGTCCGAACAGCGACCGCACTTCATTCGCTCATTGTCCTCTGATCATAGGACGGTGAAATGATCATGATACAAGGAGATAAAAACAGCGATAAACATTTTATGCCATATGGGAGAACGACAATCGCAGAGCGTATAGCAATGATCGGTGGGGGCGGATGGGGGTTGACCCTGGCAAAACTACTTGCTGAAGTGGGACATGAAGTCCTTGTTTGGGAGCATAATCCCGATTTTGTCAAGATCCTCTCCGAGCAGAACAGCAATCCCATCCTGCTACCGGATATAGTACTACCTACCAGCATCAGATATACGTCAGCCATTTCTGAGGTGCATGATCACTATCCACGCATCCTTGTCCTGGCGACTCCAGCTCAATTTCTGAGAGGTGTTCTACGCCTTTTGTGCCAGCCGGTCTTTCCGCATACCATCGATTCCATCGTCAACGTCGCCAAAGGCATCGAAGAAGATTCCTTGTTATTGCTATCCGATGTGATCCGGGAAGAACTGCCGGAATGGACACACGATAGGATTTTCTGCCTTTCCGGACCCAGTCATTCCGAGGAAGTGGCACGCCATATTCCGACCACAGTGGTGATCGCAGGAAATGATGAAGTGCGAACGGGCAAACTACAACAACTCTTTAATACGCATTACTTTCGGGTTTACCGCAGCTATGACCTGACGGGTGTGCAGATCGGTGGAGCGGTAAAAAACGTGATCGCCATCGCGGCAGGAATAATCGATGGGCTGGGATTTGGCGACAACACCAAAGGGGCGTTGATCACCCGCGGGATAGTGGAGATCGAACGGCTGGGTTTGTCATTGAATGCCCGACCCGAGACATTGCATGGACTTTCCGGGATAGGCGATCTGGTCACCACCGCTTTCAGCCGTCACAGCCGCAACCGCAATTTGGGATACCGATTGGGAAGGGGTGAAAAACTCCCCGAGATCCTTGCCAGTACTCAAATGGTGGTGGAAGGCGTGGCTACTACTCGATCCGTAATGATGTTAGCGCAGAGACAAAGAGTGGAGATGCCGATCGTGGAACAGGTGTATCAGGTGATTTATCAAGGAAAATCTCCTGCCTTGGCGCTTCGGGAACTGATGAGCCGGGATCTCAAACCGGAGTAGGATTATGGCGCGCCTATTTGCCCAGGACTATCACACTCACTCCTCCACCTGGTTCTTCAACCATGCCGTAATACCATTGCACAAGGGAGAATTGCTGTATTGGAAATCCCGCGACGAGCAGAATTGGATCCATCTCCATTTCTTTCCTGTGCGTCAGCGCTGGGAGGTTTTCTGCGCCTATGTGGATGTGGTATATGATCCATACTCCGCCCTGATAGGATCTCATTCCTGTTCTGATTGCAAAGACGATCCTTCCTGCCGGCACTACCTTTCCGTTTTGCGTTATGCTTATCATTACCTCTCTACCGATATCCTCAATGACGACATTGTGGAGACCTATTTTGGGGATATCCTTGCCAGCGGAGAGAAATGGCTGGAGATCGTACAGGCGGCGTATATTGCGGTGGAAGGGATTTATGATGCGGAATCGGACAAGATTAGATTCCATTTAGACGAGTTTCTGCCCATCGACGTCAAAGCAATGATCAGTCACCGCCTTTCCCAGCAATCCGATAAAGCCGAGGATACGGAACAGGACAAGAAACTCAGGACACAATCGGACGCCTTTCCCGAAGTGGATATCCACCTCTTGGAATGGCTTCACCGTCACCGGATATCATTCAATCCCCGCACTCACTATTATACGATCTATAAGAGCGACTTTGCCGAAGCGTTGGCTTTGTTGCAGAACGCTACCTGCCGGATTGTAATCAAGGAGACGGGAGAACCCTTGACTTTTGGCGGAGTGCTGCCCGATTTTAGCCTCCGCATCAGTCCTGCCGCCGATGTGTTTACCGTTCGTCCGGTATTGACCAACGAGTTATCAGTCTGGTATTATGGCAAGCCCCTGTGGTTGTTTTTCCGGAATAACCTTCATACCATTGACTTGCCTTTTAACCGCGAGACCGTGGAAAAACTATTCAGTTTTGATTGGCAGATCGGCGTGCGGGATCTGGTCTATCTGCGGACGGCGGTTCACAAATTGATTCAAAACAGCGGCGTTTATCTCGATTTTGATGGGGATATTGTATTTCCTTTGATCCATGCCGAGGTGCCCCGTCTCAAATTGTCTCTTTCACCTTTGGGCGAGGATATCGCCATGCAGGGTGCGCTTGCATACGAAGGCGGAGCGGAGATCCCGCTTTCCGTTATGCGTTTCCGTTCCACTTTGGTCAACAGCAGTTACAGCATACCGGGGACCGAGCGATCGTTCGATTCCGCGGAGACGGCATGGTTTCATATTCCACCCACAGTCTTTACCCGGGTGGATGACCTGCTCAAGCGCTTTCCCAATGTCAATCTGGAACGGTTGGAACAACACTCCCAGATAGTCTTCAGCGGTAAAGAGGAAAAAGAGATCCTCCGATCCGCCGTTCTGGGACTCTCGGATAGTGACTGGGAGATAGATATTGATGAACGTTTGCGTGGAGACTTTATCTTCAAGATCCCCCTTACCGCTCAGATTGAGGCACGGCAGGCGGATGAGATCGATTGGTTTGAATACAGCGTCGTTTACCGCCACAAGGATTTTACTTTTTCTCATGATGAACTGGACAGGTTTTTCCGCTCGGAAGAACCTTTCCTACACACCTCGGACGGCCGTTTGGTAATGATCTCCAATCCCAATGTGTTTGCAGATATTGATCTGATCATCCGCCAAAGCGAACTAAAGAACGACAAGGTTTACCGTTCACGGCTGATGAACCTGCCCTATTATCAACGGCTCAGGGAAGAAAATCCCAGCGTTTTGTTACTAAGTGATACCGCCCTGCAAAATATGGCGGAAGCCCTTGTCCTGCGTCGCCGGCATCAGGTCTCAAATCTGCCCATCTACCTCCAAACCGTTCTCCGCGGCTATCAAAAAGCAGGGATAAACTGGATCATGATGCTGCGGGATTATGGCCTCAACGGCTTACTTGCCGACGAAATGGGCTTGGGCAAAACCATTCAGGCGCTCAGTATCATTACCGCATCCACCAGCAGCAAACCCAGTCTGGTGATCTGCCCGAAGACACTTTTGTTCAATTGGGCGGCGGAGATCGAGAAGTTCCACACCGAGATCAGTTACTGCATCGTGGAAGGTTCCCGATCCGAGCGGATGCAATTGTATGCCACACCGAATATCAAACTCCTCATCATCTCCTATTCGGTGGTGCTGAATGATATCAAATCATTGATGGCCAAACAATTTGAATGGATCATCATGGACGAGGCGCAACACATCAAAAACATCCGTGCTCAGCGCACTCTCGCCATCAAAAAACTCAGTAGCGAACACCGTCTGGCATTGAGCGGCACGCCTGTGGAAAACAATCTGACCGAATTGTGGTCGATTTTCGATTTTTTGATGCCGGACTATCTGGGCAATATCAAACGCTTTACCGACAATTACATAAGCCCGCCTGATCCGGTGCAAAACTCACGTCGCCTTAGCCGGATGACCGCTCCATTCATCATGCGGAGAATGAAACGTGACGTCCTGCTCGAACTTCCTGATAAACAGGAACAGATCTCCTGGTGCAAACTCACCACCATCCAGGAAAAGACCTACCTCCAAATCCTCGACATGGTCAAAAAGACACTCTTGCCGGCAAACGACAATGCACCGGTCAATTATATCAATATTCTCGCAGCGCTGACCAAACTCCGTCAGGTCTGCGATCATCCGGCGCTGGTCAATCCCGATATCCTCGCCGAGATCGAGGTTTCCGCCAAACTGGAACAACTGGTAGAACTGGTGGAAGACGCCCTTGACAGCAATCACAAGATATTGATCTTCAGCCAGTTTGTCCAGATGTTGCGGATCATAAGAAACGCTTTTACTCGCCTGGGCATCGTATATTCTTACATGGATGGGCTGAGCCGTGACCGCAAGGCTCAAGTTGAACGCTTTAACCAAGACCCCTCCGTCCGCTGTTTCCTGATCAGTTTAAAGACCGGCGGTACCGGACTCAATCTTACCGCCGCCGATACGGTCATTCTCTTTGATCCCTGGTGGAATCCCATGATCGAGAATCAAGCCATCGACCGCACCCACAGGATCGGCCAGACCAGCAAAGTCCAGGTCTTCCGGCTGATCACCAAAGGCACTGTGGAAGAAAAGATCCTGGCGCTGCAACAGGGAAAACTGGAGATGTTCCATAATGTCATCGACCAGGGACAGCAGTTACTCAAGCAACTGACTGCCAATGATATCCGGGATCTGTTCACTTTTGCCCGGGCTTAACCCCGTTCTTCGGTTGCGCCCCTTCTTGATGAGAATGACAAGCGCTGCTCTTCCCCAGGATACCCCAGGTTCGCTATACCGGATATGAACAGTATCGATCCCTATTACAAGATCGTCACCGATCCCCAAGCCCTTGCCCGCGAACTGTATGCCTATGGCCTTGAACTGCCGATGCTGCCCCGGTTGCTCAAGTTCATTCCTCCGGATACTCTGTGTTTGGAAAGGATCGGCGGATCGTCCTATCTGGACCTCTGGCAAGATGATACGCCATCTGTTCTGGGTGATGTAATCGCCCGTTTTCATCAAGCCACTTATAATGGCTCGGAGGCATTGTGTCATTGGGACAATCAGCCCCAGAACATATTGCTGGCGGAAGGCGGGATTTATCTGGTGGATTTTGAGGACAGCCATTTTGCCCCTCCGGTGGCAGATGTCACTCATCTACTGCTGTTCTGGGCGGCGCAGATGAAATTCCAGTCCTTTACCCGGGCGATCAACCGTTTTCTCAAATCCTACCATCAGATCCTGCCACTCCGGACAGAGCATTGGCGTAAGCACTTGCAGGACAGCATCCAGCGTTTTGACCGGCGGCGGACGCTCCACCGCCCTCATTTGCTATCCGGCAATCCTGATGCGGATATGAACCGCTCCTACCTACAACACATCAGTTTCGGCTCTGCCTTGCCGGATGAATAAAATATCTCAAACTATCCAGGGAAGCAAAAACAAAGGAGATTCAGGATGAAAAGACCGATTTGTCGTTTGGCCGTCATGTTGATCGTGACGGCACTGATCGTTCCGACCGGATTAAGTGCCCTCCGGTTTGCCCGTTGGCAGACCTCCATGGGTTCGTTTACCGCCGAAATATATGACCATTTGATGCCGATCACCGCTACGAACTTTATCAATCTGACCAACAACGGATTTTACAACAACCTCATCTTCCATCGGGTGGTAGCCGGATTTGTCATCCAGGACGGATGTCCCAATGGCAATGGATACGGCGGGCCGGGTTACACTATCCCCGACGAGACCAGCCCCTATCTCTTTCATGATCAAGCAGGTATTCTGGCCATGGCAAAAACCGCCCAACCCAATTCTGCCGGCTCCCAGTATTATTTCACGCTTGGCGCATATCCCCATCTGGACGGCATTTACGCTATCTTTGGTAAGGCGGTCGAGGGCTTGGACGTCATCCTCGGCATTGGACAGGTCCCCACCAACGCCATTGGGGTACCGCTCACTCCGGTCACTATTCACCATCTGCGCATGCTCGATCTGGCGGTCGGCAGCGTCACTCCCTGCGATACATCGCTGGTATATTACGATGGAGGTGACCCGCTGATGTTTATCGTTGAGGCATCGGCGGTCAATTCCCCACTTACCTTTGCCTGGTATGTCGATGGTATCTTGCAATCAGGGGCGAATGACTTTATCTTTGAGACCGGATTTGGCTCCGCCGGTGAGCATACCGTTCAATGCGCAGTGGCAAGCGATGACCATTCTTATACGATCACCTGGAATGTTGTTTCCACCACTTCCGCGCCGGATGATGCATTAGCCCCCGCCACGCTCCAGACGCTTTCCCTGGTCCCCTCTCCCTTCGCAACAGCGACCACTCTCCTCTATTACAGCAGCATCTCCCAACCCGTCACTATCAGCGTCTATAACCTCAGAGGCAGATTGATCCGGCAGGAAAAGCGGCAGGCACATCGAGGACAGAACGCCTGGCAATGGGGTGGTATGAACCACGATCGTATCCCTCCTGCCAGCGGCGTCTATGTCATCCGTGTCACCAATGGCAGGGAAGCCGCCACCACCAAAGGAGTGCTGGTCAAGTAGTCTATCCCATACCACTGATCCCGCTTCACAATTTGCTGCCGGTCAATTACATCGGCGATCGCCGGAGCCGATGCGATGCCGATCCGGACGCCGGTTGATCGCTTAGCTGCCGGGACTGCTCAATAATCCATCAGCATAGTCACTTCGCTATCTATCACATCCAAGTCATTCGTCCGCAATGGTTTGATACCAGCAACCTGTTTGCCCCAGTCAAACAAAAGACCGTTGAATAATTCAGAGAGTTGACTAAAAAAACTTATTTAGGACGACACTATCCTCCTTGCTTGATAACCTTAGTATAACCTTAGTATAACCTTACGACCGTAAGGTTATACTAAGGTTATGAAGCAGGGAGGACTAAGGAGAAAGCACTAATCCGTTTGTATCTAAACCTTCTTGAGGAAGCGAGACAGGAAGAAGGGTGGCGCAGTCCTATATAGTGGTATCTTGGACACGGACTCTATTACATGATAAGAAAAATCCCGCCAAACGGACCGACATCAATCTGGCGTATCCCACTACCGGATCCCCCGGGAAGAAGGCAGTGGTCTGACCACCCGATCAGGCGGAAGGTTCAGTGGGGGATATCATCGATATGGATCGCCCAATGGTCGTTATCGTGGTCGAGCAGGAGGTATCCATTGTTTGATCGTAACTTGTCGTATATGTAGCGCTTGGCTTTGAAGGTATCGGCACGGGAGACGTCGTAAGCGGAGGTGACGGCAAGATGGAGATGCTGTTTGGTGGGGATGATGTCGCCGGCATAGATGTGAAGTCCGCCATCCGCATCGACCTCGATGATCTGAGAGCCGACGGAGTGTCCTCCGGTCAGGATAGTGCGGACTCCGGAACAGATTTCCACGTTCCCTTCGATCAGATCGACCTTTCCGATGTGTTCCAGAAGCGATAACTGATGTTCAAAGTTGTAAGCGGCACGGTTCAGGTCATCGGGATCTTTTGCCATCTCCCATTCGGTTTTCTGGATCCAGTATATGGCCCGGGGAAAAGTGAGCGTATCACGGTCGCCCAATCCGGTGACGACCCCGCCAGCATGGTCAAAGTGGAGATGAGTCATGATGACATCGGTGATGTCGGTATCTTTGAGACCAAGTTCGCTCAGGGAGATGGGTACCAGAAATTCGTCGGGGCTGTAGATCTGTTTCATGCGGTCGCTGAGGCGATTTCCGATGCCGGTATCGACAAGGAGATTGCGCTCAGGCGAACGGATCAGCAATAGATTGAGCGACATGAGGAACCGGTGACGCTCATCGGTCTGCTGTTTCTTGTTCCAGATGGAGCGCGGCATTACTCCCATAAAAGCACCGGCATCCGTCCAGTAATTTCCGGCGAGGATCCTGTGAACTGTGAGACCCATCAAGTGTCTCTTTTCTTAGCGGGACGGTTGTTACTCGCGGGCTTCTTGGATGGGTTCGTCCGCCGGGAGCGAGATGGCGGGCTTTTTATGCTTTTCGCTTCCGGGGTAATTTTGTTGATCAGGTCCTTCTCGTTTTGTTTGGCGGAAAAGACCACGATCCTTTTATTTTCGCCATCTCCGATGGTCAGCGTGCGCAAGGATGATTCGGTTTCGATAAAGCGGTGGATGATGCGGCGTTGGGGAGAGGGCATCGGATCCAAAGTGAGGGCTTTGCCGCTGGTTTTTACCTGTTTGATGAGCGGGATAAAAGGAGCAAGGAAGGATTTTTCCTGTCGCTGGCGGTAGTTTCCGGTGTCAATGTAGATGCGGTCGATCTCACGGTTTTTTTCAAACACACGGTTGACCATGAACTGCAGGGTCTCAAGCATGGATCCATTCTTGCCGATAAGGAATCCCGGATCGTCAGGATTTTCGATCTCGACATAGACGGTTTTCTTATCCATAGTGCATTTGACGCTGGTGCAATAGACATCCATTTTCGCCATGAGTTGTTCCACATAAGAGCGGATGCGTTGTTCGATGCCTTCGATCAGAAAACGGACGGTGGCAGGACGTCTGCCGATACCGAGGAATCCGCAGGAACCTTTGTCTATAACCTCATATCTGAGGTCGTCGATGTTTAATCTATTCTCCCGTGCATAACTTGTGATGATCTCGGTCACTGATGGACCGGTAATGTCCACACTTTTCATCGTGCTTCCTTTTTTTTGAAGTGTTTGAGGATATAGTATTGATGGATGATGCTAAGGATGTTGAACGTAGTCCAGTAGAGCACAAGTCCGGCCGGCATGCCTCTGAAGATGAAAAACATCATGACGGGCATGATCCACGCCATCATCTTGGTGCTTTGATAGGTGGCGCGTTGCTTGTCGTCCATATCTTCGGGATTTTGCACCGGCGGTCGCATCATCCGTTGTTGGACGATCATAAAGAGCGCCATCAATATCGGCAGTATAAGATAGGGATCGGGCTCGGAAAGATCACGGATCCAGCCTACGAAATGGGCGTTGCGCATCGCCAGTGAATAGCGCAGGACATTGAACAGCGAAAAGAAGACCGGCATCTGGAGCAGAAATGGCCAGCAGCCGCTAAAGGGATTGGTACCAGTCTCCTTGTAGAGTTGCATCAGTTCTTTTTGCTGACGCTGGCGGTCATCCTTGTATTTGCGCTGGAGTTCCTGGATCAGAGGTTGCATCTTCTGCATCTTGATCATGGAACGAGTGGTCTTGAGCGTCAGCGGATAGAGTGCGATTTTGAGCAGAATGGAGAAGATGATGATGACCACGCCGTAATTGGGGATGATCTTGTGCAGGAAGGTAAGCACGGCGGCAAAGATATTTGAAAGCCATAGCAGCCATTTGGCGCCGCGTTCGACAATGGATTCCATCTCGGAACCGTATTGTTTGAGAATGTCAAAGTCGGTGGGTCCCGCGTAGATCATGAAGCCCTGTTGCCAGGCACCTCGATAATCACGCATGGACTCGAGGACAAAAGCGGGACTTTGGGATGGCTCCTGCTTCTCATTGGTATAAGTAATGGTCTGGGCATTGTACAAATTGGTCAGGATCGCATGATCCGTAATTCCTTCCTTCGCCGACAGCACGAAATACTTGGAGCGGATGGCTGCCCAGTTGAATGAACTGATGGGTTCGGTCTTGCCAGTGTCCAGTTTTGCCATTGTCTGTTTTTGTATCTGGTTGTTGGCATTGAGGATAAAGCGATAATCCTGTCCCTTGGTCTTGAGTCGCGCTTCGGTATCAGCGATCCCGGAGCCAAAATCCAGGATGGTGCCGGACACGGGATGCCAGTTCTCCACCGAAAAGTTAAAGTTGATACCATAGTCGTCATTCAGGACAAACTTGGAGGAAAAGACGCGGACTTCATCCTGCAGCAGAAAGAATTCGATCTCTCTCTCGTTGTCCTGGGCATAAGATAAGATCAGATCACTTAGGCGGATATTGCCCTGCTGGGTTTTAAGCGTAAGGCCGGCGATCGTGCCTCCACCCGGGATAAGCGTAACCTGCGATCCGTCCGGCATCCGGAAGTGATCGCTCAATAATCTTACCTGACGGATCACGCCGCCACGATTGGTGAGAGTAACTTCCACAAGATCGTTTTTCAGGATGATCTCATCATTGATCTCTCCCTCAGTTTCGATCCCTTCCAGGGCGGCTTCCGGGATGGTGTGGGTTTCAGCGGGAGGACTGTCCAAGGGGGCGGCGGTCGCAGCGGGGCGTTGGGTTTGCTGTTGTTTTAGTTCTGCCTGGGGTTTCCAGACAAAATGATTGAAGATCAGGAACAGCGCCATGATCAGAAGTAACGCAAAAAGAGTGCGTTTGTCCAAGATTTCCTCCTAAGGTAAGGGATCGTAACCGCCGGGATTAAATGGATGGCAGCGGACGATCCGGCGAATAGTGAGATAGATCGCCTTAAAGATATTGTACTGGCGTAATGCCTGGAGAGCATAATGACTGCAGGACGGCTCAAAGCGGCAGGTTCGGGGCAGCAGAGGGGACAAGGCGATCTGATAAAAGCGTATCATATAGATGAACAGATAGTTAGGTAGTCGCAGGAGGCTTTGTAAAAGCACGGGTCTCCTGCCGTATTCTTGTGATGACATCTGATAATCCGGCATCCAATTGCTGCCAAGCTAACTTACCGGCATCAGGTTTGGCGATCAGAATAACCTTGATGCCGATGGGAAGAGGGAGTGCCGTTTGGCGAAACCATGCCTTGATCCTGCGGCGCAAGAGATTGCGAATGACTGCTTTACCGATTTTGCGGCTAATGGTGAGTCCATAGGCAAATTCCGGTATGCCGGTCTGTAATGGAATAATGGTAAAGAACTTAGTCCTGATGACAAGATCGGCACTGATAAACTCCTGGTATTCAGAATGCCGGTGAATCCAGCGGATCATGTAGCATCAGACGGTCAGGATCTTTCTGCCTTTGGCACGACGGCGGGCAAGAACTATTCTGCCGTTTTTGGTTGCCATACGCGTCCTGAAGCCGTGAGTTCCCTTGCGCTTACGGTTATGGGGCTGATAGGTGCGTTTCATTTATATATCTCCTTAAAATGCATGATACTTACTTTGTTCGGACATAAGTTTTTCAAGCGCTTATCGTGTCAAGGCAAAAATCTCATGGACTAATTGTGAGATACCCTAAACGGTATCCAGTTTGTCGATCCGCCCCTGATGTCTGCCTCCTTCAAATTCTGTGTCAAGCCAGGTTTTTACGATCTCCAGAGCGTATGGGATGCCGATAAAACGTCCCGGTAAAACCAGGATATTGGCATCATTGTGTTTTCTGGAGAGGCAGGCAAAATCGGTATTAACGCAGAGGGCGGCACGGATTCCAGGGACGCGGTTTGCGGTAATACTCATGCCGATGCCGCTGCCGCAGATCAGAATCCCTTTACTGCATCTACCTTCCGCCACTGCTTGGGCAGCAGGAATGCCGGTATCGGGGTAATCCATGGACTGTGCTGAATCAGTGCCAAAGTCATGCCAGTCAAAATCATCGAAAGCGGCGATGATCGACACTTTCATGTCAAATCCGGCATGGTCGGAGGCGATTGCCAATTTGGTCTTGTGATCCATGATTTAGGCCATCATCGCTGCCAAGGCGATGGAATAGAGTTTGTTTTGATCGCTGTCACCCCTGGAAGTAAGAACGATTGGGACACTGGCGCCCACCACCACGGCTCCGATATCGGCATGCATCAATTTGGTAAGAGTTTTGTAAAACACGTTGCCTGCTTCCACATTCGGGAAGAGAATGCAATCCACATCTCCGCAGACCTCGCTCCTGACGCCTTTGATTTCGGCGCTTTCTTTGTCCACAAGCAGATCCATCGCCAAAGGCCCCTCGACAATGGCTCCCTTGATCTGCCCACGTTGTGCCATCTTGCTGATCAAAGCGGCATCCACGCAGGATTGAATCTTGGGCAACACTTGTTCGGATATGGCGATCAAACCTACTTTGGGTTTCTCTATGCCCAGCATGTGGGCGACGTGGATGAGCGTATTGGTGATGGTAACTTTCTGATTTAGATCGGGTTGCGGTATGATCGCCACATCGCCGAAGACGAGTAATTTGTGATATGATGCTATCTCTGCCACCGTTACATGATGCAACACGGTTCCCTGCGCCATCAGACCACTTTCTTTATTGAGAACGGCTTTCATAAAACGGTCGGAACTGATCAACCCTTTCATCAAAAAGTCGCCTTCCTTGCTATGGATAAGTCCGATCGCACGCTCGGCGCAGGTGTTGTCCGTAACTTCATGATGAATGGTAAAAATTGAGGGGTCGATACTGTGTTCCTGGCAAATCCGTTCTATGATCTCGGTGTCACCAACCAAGATGCCGTCAACAATGCCCATTTTGACTGCTTCATGGATCGCCAGTATCGTATGTGAATCATTGGCGCTGGCGGCCACAACGCGTTTGTTCTGGCTCCGTTTCAGAGATTCGAACATCTGATCAAGTTTGGTAATCTGCATACAAGGTCTCCATATTTATTACTTCCATCTTGTGTATGTCCCACTTTCATGGGTCAAACAGCGTTTGTCGGCAAATGAATCAGTCAATCGTTCCGGAACAAGAAATACAATACCACGTGTGGCATGCAGTTACACCGAGAATGACCGAAAAATCCACTGTACAGGATTCAAGATTCCTAATGGGTCAATCTGTCAAGATTTATGTCTGGCATCGGATGTGTTTATGAAGACCGATGAAAAATTCAAAGAGTTGACTTGAAACTGTCCTCCTTGCTTGATAACCTTAGTATAACCTTAGTATAACCTTACGCCCGTAAGGTTATACTAAGGTTATGAAGCAGGGAAGAAGAGGGTCAAATGTATTTAAGCCACTGCTTGAATCTAAACCTTCTTTAGACCATTGAATAGTTCTGGGCGATTGACTCTACGGCAATATCCAACTATCTGTCAGACAAATTCCGTGGTAATTGCGGCCTGCGCTGGAGTGAGAGACGATATTACTTTCTCTCGTTATCGAGATTTGGTGATTGCAGCAGGCGCAATCCTCGTTTATGGGTCATGAGACATCCAATCCCGCGTGAGAATACCGGGTGTGGCGTCCGGATCAATGGGGGAGAAAAAA
>CAYZZE010000024.1:0-22335 GCA_964482845.1 uncultured Candidatus Cloacimonadota bacterium | reverse complement strand
ATAACTCAGAGCGGGGGATTCAACGAGTATCCAAATTATCTGACAGGCATAATCCTTAGTTATTACTGACTGCGCTAAAAGAAGAGACGATATTGTTTTTTACACGTTCTCGAACTTTGGTGATTCCAGTATGTGCAACGCTCTTCTTTATCTATTGACAGAAATTCGGAATTGTTTTCACTGGTTTTCCTTCATAAAATGATGGAGAATTGATGTCAAAGAATAAACGAACCGCAATCGAACCCATCCGCTCGGAAAACTATGCGGAGTGGTATCAGCAAGTGATCAAAGCAGCCGACCTGGCTGAGAACAGTGAAGTCCGCGGCTGCATGGTGATCAAGCCCTGGGGCTATGCCATCTGGGAAAATATCCAGCGCGTCCTGGACGGGATGTTTCGGGAGACGGGACATCGTAACGCCTATTTTCCGATCTTCATTCCCAAGAGTTATTTTGAAAAAGAGGCGGAACACGTTGAGGGCTTTGCCAAAGAATGTGCTGTTGTAACGCACACCAAACTGGGACCTGATGGTCAGGGGGGTCTCAAAGCGGAGGGCGAACTTTCTGAGCCCTATATTGTTCGCCCGACCAGCGAGACCATAATCGGAGCGTCTTTTGCCCGTTGGGTCAATTCCTATCGTGATTTGCCGCTTTTAATCAATCAATGGGCAAATATCGTTCGCTGGGAAATGCGTACCCGCTTGTTTTTACGGACGACCGAATTTCTCTGGCAGGAAGGCCATACCGTTCATGAGTCTTGTGAGGATGCCATGCGCGAGACCTTGCAGATGCTGGATGTCTATGCCCACTTTGCCGAGAAATATCTGGCATTTCCCGTCATCAAAGGCGAGAAAACGGAAGGCGAGAAATTCCCCGGAGCGGTTAATACTTATTGCATCGAAGCGATGATGCAGGATAAAAAAGCACTCCAATCCGGCACATCACACTTTCTGGGGCAAAACTTTGCCACAGCGTCCGGTATCCGGTTTCAAAACCGGAATGGTGAAGTGGAATACGCTTGGACGACCTCCTGGGGGGTCTCCACCCGTCTGATCGGGGCTCTGATCATGGCACACAGCGATGACAACGGATTGGTCTTGCCGCCCAGGATCGCACCCTCACACATTGTGTTGATACCTATTTACAGGAATGAAGAGGAACGCCATCGGATACTTGATTATACCCAAAGAATTCTGGATCATCTGATGAACCTGATGTTGGATGATGTTAAGATATATTGTGAACTTGACGATCGCGATCTGACCTCCAGCGAAAGGAACTGGTATTGGATCAAAAAAGGCATCCCTTTGAGGATCGAGATCGGTCCTCGTGACATGGAACAGGGGTTCTGTATGATTGCCCGACGGGATCATGAACCGCGGGAAAAACAATCCGTGGCCATTGACAGCATCCCACAAGTGGCGGTGCAGTTATTAAATGAGATCCAGGACAATATCCTGCGCAAAGCATTGGCTTTTCGGAATGAAAATATGGTCAAGATCGACCAGCGGGATGAGTTTTATCGGTTCTTTACTCCAAGGAATCCTGATCAACCCGAGATCCATGGTGGATTCGCGCTTAGTCACTGGTGTGGAGGTTTCACTTGTGAAGAAAGCATCAAAGACGACCTCAAGGTGACGGTGCGCTGTATCCCCTTCGACGCCGTTATTGAAGACGGCAAATGTATCGTATGTGGTAAACCGTCAAATAAACGGGTGATCTTTGCCAAGGCATACTAAACCCATCCCATTGGATATAGATTTCCTGAGTCCATGAATCCAGCCAAGGTAGCCATCATATCAATTGGCAACGAACTGCTGCTTGGAAAGACGATCAATACCAATCTGTCCTATTTAGCCGCTGAACTGGCCTCTCTGGGTCTGCCGGTCACATATGGCATAGTTATCCCTGACGAGAGCGAGGCGATCCTTGATGGATTGCGAACATTGTGGCCAAAGTATGGCCTGTTGATCACGACCGGCGGCTTGGGACCCACCAGAGACGACATTACCAAGGGAATCATAGCGCAGTTCTTTGGAAAATCCCTGGTGTATGATGAAAACATTTGGCGCCAAGTGTGTGCATTATTTGAGCATCGGGGAATGCAGGTGCCGGCGATAAACCGGAACCAAGCGCTTATCCCGCAAGGTTTTAACGCTTTGTATAATGCACGCGGAACTGCTCCCGGGCTGTGTTTTATTGAGGGTGGGAAAACCTTTGTTGCTTTACCGGGTGTTCCGGTGGAAATGGACTATATTTTTCAAACCCATCTGAAAAAGATGCTTGCCGAGAGATATCACGGCAAACCTGTGCATCATACCACCATTCATACCTGGGATATATCAGAGTCGGCATTGGCTGAACGGCTGGCGGATATTCAGGTCAATCGGGAAGTGTCGCTGGCCTGGTTGCCTCAGATGGGACGGGTGGATCTGCGTTTATCCGGAACAGACAAGGACTTGATCGATCAAACGGTCAGGTCGATCGTTTCCTGCATATCTGACATTGTGTGGGGCATGGATGATGACAGCCCTGCTTCCGTCTTGCAAGAATCTATGGTCAACCAGCAACGGAGCATAGCAATTGCCGAATCCTGCACCGGGGGTTTGCTGCAACAGATGCTCACTGCCGTTCCGGGAGCGTCGCAATGCTTCAAGGGCGGGATGGTGACATATAGCAATGAATTGAAAAACTCACTTCTGGGTGTTTCTTATGAAATCCTCAATACTTACGGCGCCGTCAGTGAAGAGACAGCCAGAGAAATGGCTGGCCGTATTCGTCAACAGACCAAGTCGGACTACTCCATTGCCATCACAGGTTTGGCCGGTCCTGAAGGCGGCTCGGAATCAAAGCCGGTGGGCACGGTGTGGTTTGCATTTGCATCTTCTGTTGAAACGACCAGCGTCAAACGAGTGTTTAATGGCGACAGGCGTACGATCCGTCACAAAGCGGCGGAATTTGCGCTGATCTATCTCTGGAAAATGATGGGATCAAAAAAAAGGATTGGGCAGGACTGATAATGAGTAAATTGCATATTCTGGTGATCGGTGGCGGTGGCAGGGAACATGCCATCGCCGATGCATTTACGCGAAGCCCGAAGGTGGACAGGGTGACAGTTGCACCCGGCAACGACGGTATTGCTCTTCAGCATGACACGATCACGCTATCCACCGATCAGGATGTCCTCCAATTTTGCCTGAAGCAGAAGGTTGACATGGTTTTTATTGGACCCGAACAGCCCATTGAGCAGGGATTAAGCGATTTTCTCCGGAAGGAAGGGATAGGGTGTATCGGTGCCAGTAAAGCAGCCGGCAGAATCGAGACCAGCAAAGGTTTTGCCAAGGATCTGATGTCCAAGTATCAAATCCCTACTGCGAGTTATGTTATTGCCTGTGAATATGAACAGGCATTGAACGCGTTGGGTCTGTTTTCATATCCGCTGGTGATAAAGGCGGATGGCTTGGCAGCCGGTAAAGGCGTTTTTGTCGTGCAAAGTTCTGAGGTAGCCCAAGAGGTTCTATCGAAACTATTTTTCGATAACTTTTTGGGTATATCAGGACAGAGAGTTGTCATTGAAGAATATATGGAAGGATGGGAGGTCTCGCTCTTTATTGTTACTGACGGGGCGAATTTTACCAGCACGGTTTTTTCACAGGATCATAAGCAACTGCTGGATGGGGACAATGGTCCCAATACAGGTGGTATGGGTGCCTATGCTCCTGTCCATGAAGCGGAAGCATATCGCGATGAGATCAATGACAATATCGTCATACCAATACTCAAAGCCATGAGAGCAGAAGGTTGTCACTTTGAGGGGATTCTCTATTGCGGACTGATGATTACTGACCAAGGAGCAAAGGTGGTCGAATTCAATTGCCGTCTGGGTGACCCTGAAACACAGGCGGTATTTCCATTGCTCAAAACCGATCTGGTCGATGTTTGTCAGGCAATCTTAACCGGGCGGGTGGATAAACTCCGCCTGGAATGGGATCAGGGGTGTTGTATCTGCGTAGTATTAGCTTCACAAGGATATCCAAACCAACATGTGACAGGATTACGGATTTTCATAGATGAACCGCTGGAGTCCAAAATATACTATGCCGGAGTAAGAAAGATCGACGAATCTTTGGCGACGAACGGTGGACGGGTATTGAATCTGGTGGCGCAGGGACCTGATCTGGAAACGGCAAGGTACACCGTTTACAATGAAATAGAGAGTAAAGTCAAATTTGACGGAATGACTTTCCGTCGAGACATCGGTAACCGATGCAATACATTAATTCGAACAAGGACAAAGTAAAGTATGAAAAGGATATATAGCATTATTCTGATGATACTGCCGCTGGTTATTTTTGCCAGGGCGTATCATGTGATCAGCGAATCCAGGGACGAAATCCTGGTTAGATTTGAATTGCCCCAGTGGAGCATCGATCATGTCAAGATCGATGGGGTTCAATGGCAGAGGATAGTATGTCCGGATGGCGCTATATCCTCCGAAGCGGGCTACCCAACCATCATATCCTTTGGCGAAGCAGTGGGCATTCCCCATGATGGCGATATCCACATCCAAGTGGTGGATTACCGCAGCACCACTCTGCATAACATCAATCTGATACCCGTATCACGGATCTATTCGCCCAGAGAATATGAAGTGGAAGAGTCATATGAGCCCAATCCATTGATCTATACAAGTTCGGCACAATATCCGCCCGAACTGACAAGCAAGGGAGAGAGGCTATCGGTGGGTGACAGAAGTTTTATGACCGCCCAGATAAACCCTTTTCGATATCGTCCCGCGCAAAAAGAACTGGAAGTGGTCAGCGAAATGACACTGAGGATCAGAATAAGCGGTACGAAGACCGGTAGCAGGAATTGGATGACTGCCGAGAATTACATAGATGCGGCAGGTGATCAATTTTTCCTGAACAATGATACATCACGACAGTGGCGGCTTCCCCGGGCTCAGGATCAAAGTTATATCCCGCCTCGAAATAACAACGGGATTTCCGACCAGATACAGATCATTGTCAATCAACCTGGGATATACAAAATCACATATCAGTATCTTGCCGATGTTATTTCAGCTGCCAGCCAGGAATTGGGGATGGAACTATCCTGGGACTTGAATAGTCTTGATCCCCGCTACCTGGAATTGAGAGACAAAACAGGAGCAGTCCCGATACACTTTGAAGGAGAGTCCGATGGAAGTTTCGATCCTCAGGACTTTTTTGAGTTTTGGGGTGATCGGGTCTATGGGAAAACAGGTTATTATGACGAATATACCTCCGATAATGTGTATTTGTTGGGGCTTAGCTCCAGTTTAGGCGCAAGAATGGCAGTCGAAAACGGGGGGCTGGTAGTTTCCAATCCCTCTCAATACATTGTTCCCACGGCTTACCGGGAGACGCTTCACTTTGAACAGCAGAATATCTATGAAAAACTTGGCAACGCCTGGTCTCCCGCCAATAACTTCTACCGTGAAGATATCTGGTTCTGGAATACCATTACAGCACCGAATCTGGAGATCATCCCCATTTACTTGCAATACCCGATCGCCACGGCCATGCGCAGATTCGATATCAAAGTAGGGCTTTATGGCAGAACCTACGCCAGAACTTTGGGCCCTGGACAATTTGATCACAATGCCACAGTCCGGATCAATCAGGCAATGGTCAATTCACATACATGGATCGGACAGACAGAGAGGGTATTTGTTAATAGTTCGCCTATCCCCAATACATTTTTGAATCATGGGACAAATAATGTCTATATCAGTTTACCGGGTAATACCGTTTCAGGTTCGCAGGAGCAGGTTTTGCTCGATTATATCATGGTTACTTATTGGCGCGAGTATAAGACCGAGACGGACTTCATCAAATTCACCAAACCGGCTGACCGACCTTTTGGCCTGTATCAGTTTACGCTTGAGGGCTTTAGCAGCGGTGATGTATCGATTTATAAAATTGGTTCCAGCAGATTCAATGCTATACAGATAGAACCCTATGCCGTGGATGCTCTCGAACCGTGGGTGGTCACGTTTCAGGATAGCGTATCCGCCAATGATATTTGGTATTACGCTGTAACCGAAGCGCAAAAGAAAATGCCCAAAATGGCACAACTTCTTTCGCCGAGCGACCTGAGGAATCCCAATAACTCCGCAGATCTGATCGCCATTTCCAATAGCAAGCTTATTGCTTGTGAGGGAACTATGATGATGAATCAGGTATGGGAATCCAAGGGCTATACAACCAAACTGGTAGATGTTCAACATATTTTCAATGAGTTCAATTTTGGCATCCGCTCCGCCGATGCTTTGAAGGACTTCATTAGATATGTGTATAACAATTGGTCTTCGCCTCACTTGAGGCAGGTGATCTACATCGGAGAAGGAACCAATGATGAACGGGACGGAAGCCCAAGCAAGGCATTCAATGTGATTCCGGTGAAGAAACTGTGGACTGTGGAGCAGGGCGCTACTCCCTCGGACAGTTGGTATGCCTGTTTTATAGGTAATGACATGGTGCCGGACGTAAGTTTGGGAAGAATCAACGCCTGGACGGTAGAGCAAGTTTATAACTATGCCCGGAAAGTGATTCATTATTATAACAATGCCTTGTCAAATGCTCTGTGGCACAGCCATATAACTTATACATCCGGTGGTAAAGGCATTGATGGGACAGATATCTTTGCCCAAGAATCTGAAATGATCAGGCGCAGGGCTGTGCCACCTCATTATCGGGTGGCCAGGGTCTATACCGATACATCCACGGTTGGCAATCAATATGCGGGTGGAACAACCGCATTAAAAGATAGAGTAAATGCCGGAACCAGTTATGTCCAATTCAATGGGCATGGCGGCGGGCGCGTATGGTCTGACTACAACTTGTTCAATTTCAATGATGTAGCGTCTTTGAACAACCAGGTGTATCCCATATTTATCAGTTTATGCTGTTATGCTTCTGCTTTTGATACACGGGGTATCGCTTCCCTGAGTGAACAACTGGCTATGATACCCGACAGGGGAGCGATCTCAACCATCGGATCAGTGGCATATAGTTATTCGGGTCACAATCTGACCTATGGAGTAGCACTTAATCTCGCATTATTGGATGATAGATTCTCTTCGGCTGGAGAATCATTCACGTATGCACAGGCGAGATTCAGTTCAACCGGCACAACTACTACCGCCCGCAGGGCTTATACAGTGGGGATGGTGTATTTGGGAGACCCGACGATCTATCTCAGAAAACCCCAGACCACTGTCGAGGTAGTACCCGATAAGTATGTCTATTCATCCGGAGATACCTTGCGGGTAAGCGCTCAATTCCCGGCCGGAGTGAATTTTGCCCGATTATACGTGATGAATCAAAGAGAGATAGTGGTGAACATCCCATTTGATTTGCCAGTGATTCAGAATCTGTTTCAGGCGCAATATGTATTGCCTGCCACAGCGGGAACGAACTACAATCGGAGTGTATTGGTCGTGGGCTATAGTCCTCAGCGGGAGTATTTGGGGATGACACAGATCAGCGTGGGAAGACCTAATGTAATGCATTATGCATTGAATCCTCCGATTCCTACCTGGAAGGACTCGGTTAGTTTCAGCGCACGAGTCTGGTCTCATTCCGGTATTACGTCAATTTACTGCCGGGTAAGAACAGACTCGGTCGGGACTTCGGTCAATTGGCAAACCTTAGCCATGCAACCGAGCAGGAATGATCCTGGCGTTTTTACTACTACTCAGAAACTGAACCGTCAGAGGACAGGAAAAGAGATCGTGTACAAATATGTTATTGAAACCTCGGGACAGACATACGAATCACCTCTGCGAAGTTATCTAGTCGCTGGACCTGATCTGATGCTGTCGGACATAAGATTGAAAACGGATAATGATCAATTGGCAGTGGAAGTTCTGGTAAGAAATGGGGGTAACGCACCATCGATAACCACAGATCTCAGATTGTATTGGTCCCTACAGGGGCAGACGTCTTACACTCTATACAAAACACAGAATTTGGCACCCTTGGAGGTAGAGGGGCAAAGATGGGAGACGATCGTTTTGGACTCACCTCTGCACGCCAATGTAGTATTACAGGTAAAAGTGAATGAAACTGAGGCATTTCCCGAATGGCATCATACAAGCATTCTGAATAACGTTTTAACCTTGTCTCTGCCCTTAAACTACCACTTTGTGGGATCTTCCGGCGGAGTTATCAATAGCGTGGATGGTAATGTGGAAACGGAAATTCCGGAGAATATGGTAGCCGGGGATCTTAGCTCTCTGTTTTTCGTAAATGAATTAAGTGTCCTAAATCCGACCGGACAACCGGACATATCATATGTGAAACTATTATCAGGTACTCAGACCAGGGTTTATGATATTCGCACACTGGATAGTGCCTTGATCGACTCTACCGGCGTATTTAGAAATGGGAAAAAACTGAAACTGACCTTCAAGTATCATCCTTCTGACGAGCAAACTCAATTGTATGAAGGTGAAGATTCTTACAAGATCTACCGTTGGGATGATGACTATCGGAAGTGGATCATCCAGGGCGGTTTTATCTCAACAACGGAAAATCGGGTCGTCTTTGATATAAGTTGTCAAGGGATATTTGCCCTTTTTAGAAATAAGGACAGAGTGCGACCTTCCATCGACGTGAATGTTCAGGATCAGGAATTCACAGTAGGTGGTTACATCTCATCACGAGGGACGATATCGATCCTTCTGAGCGATGCAAATGGCATTGACGTAGTTGATAGTTCGGTGCGGTTGTTTTTGAATGGCACTCCAGTGCCTCCGGAACAGTGGTCTATGACGTTGAACAGGGAAAATCTGAACCGGATCCCGATCAAATACCAATTGAATCTCGCCAAAGGAACCTATTCAATGGTCATCGATTGCCGAGACGTGAATGGTAATTTTAACACCCGTGAGATTCAATTCTTTGTAAACGATACCTTCGATGTTTTACGAATAGGCAATTACCCCAATCCAGTAGTGGGACGGGCACAGGATCCCAAAAACGATGGCAGAACCAGATTTACCTATGTCTTGACGGATGATGCCGATGACGTAACGATGAAAATATATACGGTTAGCGGTAGGTTGGTGCGAACCTTCACCAATCTTCCCACAAGTGTCGGATATCACGAATTTCCCCGAACCGTTTACGGTTGGGATTGTAAAGATGAGCAAGGTTTCCTGTTGGCAAATGGTGTATATTTCTATAAGATCATTGCCAGAAAGGGTAATAAGTCGATAGAAAAAACACAAAAAATGGCGATCTTGAAATAGAGGTAATTATGAAAATACGCACACTATTAGCAATCACGTTAATGCTGCTTAGTATGACACCATTGGCTGCTGGCAGATATGCGGGTGACTTCATGGCAATTGGTGCTGGAGTGAGACCTCTTGGCATGGGTGGTGCCTTTGCCGCCATAGCAGATGATGGTTCGGCGATTTACTGGAACGCGTCGGGAATAGCCCAGATCAAGAACTCACACATCATTGTAATGCACGCCTTTCTATACAATGGTCTGGCAGCTTACGACAATATCTCTTTTTGCCAGCCCTTACCCAATGACGTGACCATTGGCTTTAATATTACGAGGTTGACAGTGGATGATATTCCGTTATTTGAAGAGAGATACTTGATTGGTACCAATGTGGATCAAAGGATCAATAATAGCGACCTGCACCTACCAGGTATCCCCGATGGGAAATTTCGTAGCGTGGACGACATGTTTCAATTTGCCTTTGCCAAACATATTCATTATCGGGCAAACATGGGATGGATGCTCTTTGAAGTGCCTTTTGACTTCTATTTTGGCAGTAACGTCAAGTTTATCAGAAGACAATTGAAAGACAATCTCGGCACTGGAACAGGGGTTGATCTGGGTCTGCTCGTAAGAACTGAACTCGCACCTATCTTTGACCTTGACCATCTTGGCCAATTGGCGTTGGGACTTAACTTTCAGGATGTCGGAGGAACCGATATTTCCTGGGACACAATAACCGAAATGCGTGATGAAGTATTGTTTAATACCAAGATTGGACTTGCGGTCACGCAGTCGATTGATGCATTAAGATCTGATTTAGCCCTGGCTTTTGATTATGACTATGTGTATGATTCTACCTCTCATTGGGGCTTGCAATGGAATTACAACGACATTGCTCAATTCAGGGTCGGGTACTATTCAACAAACGTAACCGCTGGCGTCTCTGCCAAGGTCTATGGAGTGGGAATTGACTATGCTCTCATTACAAATCCCATTGGCCTAACAAACCGGGTCGGTATCAGGATTGACTTCTGATGGGTTACAAGGAGATAATGATGAAAACGATACTTACCATAACTCTGATCATTGCAGCTATTATCACAATGGGATGTGCCGGTGAGGATAAAAACCCGATCGACAAAACACCACCCATACCGCCTATTTTGATACCGCATCTGAAAGACACAGGAGACCCTCCGGTCATCTATAATGGACAATTGATCGTCATCAATGACGAAAACAATGGTATTGACACTGTTCCAGATGGTGACTGGATCAGGATCATGTGGCAGGCATTTGTTGACACCGATTTGAGCATGATAAGGGTATTCAGGTTCGATGAGATGAATGCAGATCCCGTCCTGATCGATTCTATCCCCGCCTCGAGAATCTCCTATGTCGATAACCGGGCACCCCTCCTGTTCCGGGTCAAATATTCCTATTTTATTGATCTCGTGGACCTTGCAGGCAATTCGTCAAGATCTGATACCGTTTCCTATGCGATACTTCCCAAACCGGTATTGGTATCGCCCGACAATTTTGCCCAAGTGAGTCCAACCAACGTTGTATTCCAATGGAATCAGACGGGTGCCACCGGTTTTTATCGAGCATTGGTGCTGGATAGCAATCGGGAATATGTGTGGCATGGTGACTTCTATCAATCAACGGAACAAGATCCACTTGAGATCAGATTTCCGGTCAATCTGGCAGCGGGATATTCCGGTCAAAGTTTATATTGGAGAATTGATTCATTTGAATTTGATTTTGAAACCAATATGTTTATTGGCGGTGAATCTATTGAACGGGTATTGTCCATACAGTGATCATTCCAGATCATGATTAGGTTGGGTACCGTCTTGAAACATGTTGATTTAGGACGATGGTCTCAAGATTTCGCTTGACTGATATACTGAAGCCAGAAACCTGAGAAAAACCAATAAGAGGATATGGTGAAAAGATATACAACTGCTTTGTTCCTTATGATAATCTTTGTTGCGTTGTTCGCACAAGGTTCAGAAGGGTTTATACCTACAACCAACGCATCTGCCTATACTTTTGAGGGGACGAGAGGCGTAAGTAAATTAAAAATGAATACATATATCTGGGGGCAGGTGACCAGGCCAGGATTGTATCTTGTCCCGGATGATACTGATTTACTAATGTTGATGTCCCTGGCCGGCGGTCCGCGCGAGGATGCAAAACTTACTGATATCAGGATTATCCGTCCCACGGCAGAGGGTGAAAAGATTATAATAGTAAACCTTAAGAAATATATTCAAACCGGTGATGAAACTCTGATCCCAAGATTGTTTCCCGGTGATACCGTGATTGTAAAGGGCACAATTTTTTATGCGTTTTCACGAGTAACTGACTTTCTATCCAAAGCAGCGATTGCCCTCAGCGTTTACAACACAATTACCAGGATTAAGTAACGGAGATGTAATGGAAAACGAGACAAGAGCCCTGCCACTAGTCCAGGACGAGATCAAAATTTCTGATTACATAAGGATCATTATCCGCTTTCGCTATCTCGTAATTCTGATATTTGTGATTGCTATTTCGATTACCGTTTATGTTACCATGCGCAAACCCAAAATATACTCTGCTTCTACCAGAATATTGATTGAAGACCAGAAAGGAAAAACTGATTTGATGTTCCTGTCCACGCCAGGACTGAGCAAAACAACGATCAATAACTATATGGAGATAATGCGCAGTAAACCCCTTGCCACTATGGCGTGGGAGATCATGAAACGAGATCCCAACTGGCAGTTGTTTCCCATAAATCAAAACACCGACCCGGAAAGTAGAATTATCATGGGGATGAAGGTAGAATCAAAACGTGATACGGATATTCTTACGATCAGTTTCAGTTCCACCAGTCCCCAGGAAGCGATGACAGCGGTCAATGCCATAGCAGAAGCGCAACAACAACTCAATACCCAGCACGCACGCCTGGAATTTACTACAATAAGAGAATTTCTGGAAACCCAACTGGATGCTATATCCAGGAGGTTACAGGTATCTGAGAATGATTTGCGCGACTTCAAAAATCAGAATCGCTTGGCTGAGTTATCCCAAGAAACAACCAAACTGATCGAAAAAGCGACCGAAATTGAATCTGCCTATGAAACGGCGATGACCGATAAGGCGATTAAACTGAAAACTCTGGAATATTTGAATGCTCAACTTGCCAAACAAGATTCGTTGGTCGTCAATATCAGTAATATTACCAAGACGTCATTTATTGAGGAACTAAGACGGCAAATCGTGGAAAAGCAGGCAATGGTCACCAGCTTGGTCTCCAAAATCGATTATTCAGATACACATCCCCAGATCCAAATGCTGGAAATTGAACTACAGGATCTGAAGGCAAAACTGGATAACGAGATCCAAAAACTGGTCAGAAGAGCGACCACTAATGATCCTCTCGCTTCCAGAAGTGACATCATTAGCCGTATAATTTCCACGAGTATCGATTTGGAGACGGCTAACGCCAAATTGGAAGGATTGACGCAGACCAAAGAACTCTATGATGAAAGGATCATTACTCTGCCGGATACGGAACTGGAGTTAGCCAGAATAGTGAGAAATGTCCGCTTGGACGAGAAAATCCATGGCATGATGATGGAAAAATATGAAGACGCCAAGATTGCTGAGCAAGCCAAAGTGGGAAACGTCAGAATACTGGACACGGCAGGTTTACCCTTTGCTCCCATCAGTCCCAAAGTGACCAGAGATCTTCTAGTTGGTATTGTATTTGGCTTGGCTCTTGGGATTGGTGCCGCCTTCTTGGTTCATTCACTTGATACAAAACTGCGAACCCTTGAAGATATGGAAAACTATGTCAAACTGCCTATCGTAGGTACCATTCCTTTGATTACGGAATCAGAATCCAGGATTGAGGAGTATAATCGCCTGATAGAGCATGCGGAGGGAGAAAACCGAGATCAGTTAATGAAGTCAATGCATTTTGTCATGATGCAATTGGTTTCCCATTATGCTCCCAAATCACCGATCGCAGAAGCATATCGAACCCTCAGAACCAATATTATATCCCGAAAACCAGCAGGATCAACAACTATCCTGATTACCTCCGCCGGACCCAAAGAAGGCAAATCAACCACCGTTGTCAATCTGGCGGTAACTTTGGCGCAAATGAATAGTCGGGTTGTTCTGGTCGATATGGATATGAGACGACCCATGATCCACACGAAATTCGGAATTGATAAAGAAAGGGGAAGCAGTGACTATCTGATCGATCCCGAGATCAAACTGACCGAAATTACCAAACCTTCCGGGATTCTCAATCTTGATCTGATCACCAGCGGTTTCGTTCCCCCAAATCCTTCTGAACTTATTGCTTCCAAGCGACTTGACACTATGCTTGAGGAACTGAAAACACATTATGACTGCATCTTGTTTGATACTCCGCCGATCATAGCCGTAACCGATGCATTGATTCTCACCAAAAAACTTGATCTGACATTCATTGTCGTCAGGGCAGGTTTTACCGAAAAAGGGATCGTCAAGCGCACAAAAGAACTGATGGAAAATATCGACGCCAAGATAGACGGGATCATTGTGAACAGCATCTATGTGCAAAGATATTACAGTAAACAAAGTTACTACTACTACTATTACTACTACTATTACTATTATTATGGAGATGAAGTCCCTACCAAGCAGAAGAAGGGTGCAAGTCGTTTCCTTCGCAAAAATCAACCTTTTTCTTGAAGTCATCGCAAAACTGCCGGGTAACTTTCATGAGATTTTCACTGTATATTGCAGTGTTAATCTTTTTGATACCCTCAGATTTGCTTTGACAAAAAGAGGGCTTATAAATCTTTGGACTAACGTCGAGGAGCTGAATACCGACAGCAATCTGGTATATAAAGTAGCCCTGTTTTTGAATGCGAGATACAAGCCGTCCAATGGCATTGATATCTCTCTGGAAAAGAACATACCCATAAGTGCTGGATTGGGTGGCGGCAGCAGCAATGCCGCAGTTACCATAAAGGCATTGAATGCTTTGTGGGAACTGGGGATTTCTGATGACGAACTGACTGAGATGGCCGCAGAATTTGGTTCTGACGTGCCTTACTTTCTTCGAGGTGGAACTGCCTTGGGGAGAGGTAAAGGTGATCTGATTACACCAATTTCCGATATAAAGATCGGGAATTTGCTGCTGGTAAATCCGGGAATACCGATAGCCAGTAGAGAAGCGTATCAATTGGTGAGGATACCGGTCAATCCCAGAAAGTGGGATACCGGAGATATTGATGGATGTGTGTTTAACCGACTCCAAGAAGAGATTAGCCGGCGTTATCCAACCGTCGAAAGCATTATAGACATATTGAACGAGCATGGAGCCAATCGCGCTGTCATGAGCGGGAGCGGTTCTACTTGTTTCGGTATCTTTACGGATAAAACTATGATGATGACCTGTCAGAAGCAGTTTTTGAGTATGGGATACTGGACAAAAGTATTAAGAACAATAGGACGTGTTGAGTATCTAAGATGTTTTCAAAACTTAAACTGATAACAGGAAAAGCAAACCGAGCCTTGGCAGAAGAAGTGGCAAAGTTTGCCGGACTTCCTCTCGCTGACATTGAGTTGTTCAAATTTTCGAATGATGAGTCGTTCGTCAAGATCAATGATAATGTCAGGGGCGCTGACGTCTTTGTTATACAACCTACTTGTTGTCCGGTGAACGACAACTTGATGGACTTACTGATCATAATAGATGCTCTAAAACGGGCTTCTGCACAAAGGATCAATTGTGTGATTCCCTACTATGCATATGCCAGATCAGACAAAAAAGATCAGCCCCGCGTCCCGATTACTGCCAAACTGGTAGCAGATCTGATAACCATTGCCGGAGCCAATCGGGTCATTACGGTTGATTTACATGCCGACCAGATACAGGGGTTTTTTAATATTCCCGTAGATCACCTATATTCAATACCCCTGTTCGCCAGATATTTCAAGAGCATTATGGATCTCAGCGACGTCGTAGTCGTTTCTCCCGATTCGGGTGGTGCCAATCGGGCAAGAAGTTTGGCGAAACGTCTCAATTGCGGTTTAGCGATCGGTGACAAACGTCGCGCGGGCAATAATGATCGGGCGATACTCTTTAATATTATCGGAGATGTAAAAGGCAAAAAGGCCATCCTCTTTGATGACATCATAGATACCGGAGGCAGTTTGGTCAGGGTTGCACAGGCATTGGTGGATCAGGGCACCAGTAAGATCTATGCTGCCTGCGTTCATGGAGTGCTATCCGGTAATGCGATCGCCAGCATCGAAGATTCTCCCATAGAAAAATTATTCATTACCAATACAATCCCTCTAACCGAGGATAAGAAGTCAGAAAAGATAGTGCAACTCTCCATTGCGGAGATGTTAGCCATCGCCATCAAGAAGATCCATATTGAAGAATCAATCAGTATTTTATTTAGATAAGGAACGGAGGAATTAATGAAGTTCGACCTCAACGCTGAAATCAGATCATGCGACAAAAACTCTGAACTCAATGACTTAAGACGGCAGGGATTTATCCCGGCTGTGGTGTATGGAACAGGATTGGAACCAATCTCCATCTCCATAGCAAAGGCAAAATTCCAGGAATGTTATAAGCAGAGTTTCAAGGAAGTGACATTCTATGAGATCATGATAGGTAACAAACAATACCACACCATCCTCAGGGATTGCCAGATCCATCCGGTGAGCAGAGAGTTTCTGCATTTGGATTTTCTAGTAGTTGCCCGAAAAAGCCAAATAGAGATCGATATGCCGGTAAACTTGATCGGAGAACCTGCAGGCGTTAAAGCGGGCGGATTGATGGACGTGATCCAAAGGACTGTAAAAGTCATTTGTCAAGCCGACAAACTCCCTGAAGATATCAAAGTTGATATCAGCGGCTTACAGGTAGGCGAATCCATCCACGTGCGCGATCTTCCCGAAGGTCATTGGCATTATAAAGATTTGGGGGATAATACGATCGTAGTTATTCACCCCAAAAAAGGTGATAGCATTGCTGCCACCCAGGAGATTTCGGCCGAACCTGCTGATTCCACTGAAGAATGAATAAGCCCATATTGAAGTTTGTCATTGGTCTGGGAAACCATGGTGAAGAATACCGATTTACCAGACATAATTTTGGATTTATGTGCGTTGATCGGTATGCTTGGCTACATAAGTTGAACTTCAAGAAACAGCCCCATTTTGAGTACGCTATCACCAAGGGATTATGTCTTATCAAACCCAAGACCTATATGAATAGAACAGGGATGATCCTGCCAGAGATCGAGAAAAAGTGGCAAATCGATGATATCCTGACGATTCACGATGATATCGAGATTCCCAAGACCGAGATCAAAATACGATCCGGTGGCGGAGATGGGGGACACAATGGCGTCAAATCGCTCTTGGAGAAGGTCGGAGTCGGAAATCTTAAGCGGATCAGGATCGGGATTGGAAAGAAAAAGAACGTCAAATACAAGGATTATGTCCTTGAACAATTAAACGCCGATGAGTTACTGGAACTTACACCGGTACTTGATGTCGTCGCCGAATTCATCGATGTGTATGCTACTCAAGGGTATAACAAGTTATTGGATTATTTTAGTCTATGGAAAAGAACCTATTCCGGGGTGCAAATACTCGGAATCGATAGTCCAGAGGAGGAAAATAGTGACTAAAGAATACGAAATGATGATGATCATCTCACCACAACTGAATCAGGATGAGGCGGATGACCTCAACCAAAAGATGCTGGCCATTGTGACGGATAATGGCGGCGAAGTCATCAAAACCGATGATTGGGGCAAAAAGATTCTGGCTTACCCCATCAACAAGGTCAAAGAAGGATACTACTTCGTCGATTTTTTTACGCTGGAATCGGCAAGTGTCAAACTGGTTAAAAAGCAAATGAATATCAATGAGAATATCATACGCTACATTATCATCAACCTAAGCGATAAGAGGAGGAAAAATGGCTGACCTGAGACTTCCCAACATCAACAAAGTAATGCTCTGCGGCAGGATAACCCGAGACATTGAACTACGCTATACACCTAAAGGAACACCAGTGGTTGGATTTACTTTGGCTTATGACAAACCCTACAAGGATGAGACCGGTGCCTGGCAAAGAAGCGCTCAATTCATTGAAGTAGTCGCTTGGTCCAAGTGGGCTGAAACCCTCGATAATCAAGCTCACAAAGGTAGTCCTCTCATAGTCGAGGGACGCTTGGACACCCGTTCTTATGTCGATTCGAACAATCAAAACCGTAAAGTTGTTGAGATTGTTGCCGACTATATCCATTTTTTGGAGTATAAACCCAGAGCCGAAGGCGATGCACCCGGATCTGACGATGAAGTCCCATTACCCAACGATGAATTACCCCAAGCACAGGTGACAAACGATGATGTACCATTCTAAGCAAAGAGAACACCGTCCTGCCAGCTCAGACCGACGCAAGAAATATACTCGGAAAAAATTCTGCCGATTCTGCGCTAATAAAGAACTCGTAATTGATTACAAGTATATCGACAATCTCAAACAATACATCTCAGATGTCGGCAAGATAGAAGCAGCCAGATTGACTGGAACGTGTGCGAAGCACCAGAGGCGTCTATCCAATGAGATCAAGCGTGCCCGACAGATGGCGCTGATCCCTTACGTCATAGAATAGATATGCTTATAATCCCGCTCTTGATCGGATTCGGCTCGCTGGCATATCCAGCACTGGCCCTGGCGGCACTAATGTATTACATTGGTAAGAGATACGATTCTTATGCCCGGTTGCCATTGGCGGTGCTTGGCTCTTTTTTGATACCGGCGATCATGATCTTGCTGCTTCAGAGAGAGCCGGTTTGGATCATATCTGCCAGTGACAGTATTTTGGGAGTGGGAATGGCTGTGTGGTTTTTCCGCAAACAACATCCGGATCACGGCTTGGGATACGCATTTTCTTTTGCTGCCCTCTTGATCGTTGTTTATGGCCTGCTGAGATACCATCTGTTTGAGGAATTACATATCCAACTATTTGATAAGATAATGGAATCGATCAGAACTCAGTTTCCGGTAATGAGCAAATCCCTGAGCCCGGCCAATGTATCCATCATCCGGTTTTTAATGCCGTCCGGCTGGATAGTGTTTCAGTTGGTGGGTTTGTTTGCCGGGCTGATGTTTATGCTCAGAGGCATGGGATATCGGGATAGTTTGAGACGATTCCGGCTTCCGGGTTTTTTATCTTATCTGTTGATTGCCATCATGCCAATGTATTTCTTTGAACGGCTGTGGTTTCCATTTGTTAATTGCCTCATTGGAATTAGTTTCATCTATTTCTTTCAGGGTTTTGCTCTCTTGGTATCCAAGATGACGCAATACGTCCCGAATCCCATTTTGAGTACTGTTCTGATGATATTCATCATGCTTAATGTCATATCTTATTTCATACTTGCTATTCTGGGTTTTGCCGATCAGTGGCTGGACTTCAGAAAAATCGAATCTAATGGAGGAACAAACTAATGAAACTTATATTGATAGAAAACATCGAAAAAGTCGGCAAGAAGGGAGATGTGGTAAACGTTAAACGCGGATATGCCCGCAATTTCCTCTTACCCCGCAATTTTGCCATAATCGCTACACCCAAAAATATCAAGAAACTGGAATCCTTGAAAACCGACTGGCAAGCGCAAGAAGAACGTAAAATAAACGAACTTAAACAACTTGCCGCCACGCTCAAAGAAATTACCTTGACATTTATCCGCAAGACCGATGAGAATGACCACATGTTCGGTTCCGTATCCGAAAACGATATTGTTGCAGCCCTCAAAGAGCAGGATATTGACATCCATCGCTCTTTGATCCAGATGGATAAACACATCAAGGAATTGGGCGAGACGCCCGTTCACGTTCGCTTGCACAAGGATGTCTCAGCGGAACTCAGGATAATCGTCGAAAAAGAAGTTGATTAAAGGGGGAGGTTCCCGTGTCGGACACATGGTATTACGTAAAAAAGATAATTGCTCTGGTGATTTTCATAGCTGTCTTATCAATGATGGGAGTGGCTACGGGTAAGACCTGGATGATATTTGTCTATGCTGCCTTCTTTATTCTTGTCGTTGCGGGAGTGATTTTCATCGAGTATTCCAAGCGCCGCCATTTTGAGGTGATCCCCACCGATAATATGATCCTGCGTCAGATCATTGGTGCGATTCTGCTGCTCCTTGCTCTGGTGATCCCCGTTCTGGTTACGACCAGGATGAGTTTCTTTGCATTGCCTCCAGCATCCACTGCAGTGCTATTGTTCTCGAGTTTTGGGGTCACATTGCTATTCATGGCTATGATGACCGCTGCAGTTTATCTGATCAATTATCTGCAGAATGAATTGATCCACAAGATCCTCGGCTATGCTTTGATCATTGTTGCCTCCACCCTGCCCGGCTTGATCGTATCATTTTTCGATCGTTCCACCACTGGGATCGGCAGTGCATACTACACCTTCCTGGCAGTAGTTATCCTCGGCTATAGCGGGATAAATCTCTTCCTGAAACACGACTGATATTGAGGACAGACCCTTGAACGATGTGCATTGCATGGGTCTGTCATTATATCTGGGATCTTCGGTCTTTTCCGCAAGGAGATGATAATGTCCTGGAAACCGCTCAGTAAGTTTACCGATGCAGTTCTGCAAAAGATTGCCGGAGATAAATTTGCACTGTTTCTCATCATTCTGAGGAATTGGCAAAATGCGGTCGGTGGTCTTTTGGCAGAGCGGTCTTGCCCCATCAAATATGAGAATCATGTCCTGTATGTGGGCGTCAAAAACAACACCTGGATGCAGGAACTGATCCTTACAAAACAGCGGATCATTGATGCATACAGGACTAAACAGAAGATAGAGATCAGGGATATTGTATTCCTGATCCGGCAATGAGGAAGAAAATGAGACATATCAAGATCGCACCCTCCATCCTATCCGCTGATTTTGGTACTCTCAAGCACGAGATAGCGCTATTGGAAACAGCCGGAGCAGACATCCTGCATCTGGACATTATGGACGGGCACTATGTTCCCAATCTTACCTTTGGACAACCGTTGGTAAGAGCGGTCAGGAATATCTCCAAACTTCCGCTGGATGCGCATCTCATGGTCACCAATCCCGCTGCCTACATTGACGACCTTGCCGAGATCAGCGTTCAATGGATCTCTTTCCATCCCGAAACGGATTTCCACGTTCACCGGCTGGTCCACAAGATTCAGCAGTATGGCATCAAAGCCGGACTGGTACTCAATCCTGCCACTCCGATCAGCGTGATCGAACCGGTAATGGAGATATTGGATTATATCCTGATCATGAGCGTCAATCCCGGTTTATCCGGACAAAGTTTTATCCCGTCCTCACTGTCCAAGATCAAAGAACTGCGCGACCTGATCGACCGCCGAGGCTACAAAACGCTGATCCAGATCGATGGCGGGATCACTGACCAAAACGCCGGCTTGGTCATCAAAGCCGGAGCCGATATCATCGTCTCGGCATCCTACATCTTTAACAGCGCAGATTATGGCAGAGCGATACGGAGGTTGAGAAGTGTTTAGTTCCTTGTCCGTAAAACTGGATAAGATCTTCAAGAATCTGACCGGCAGGGGCTACCTGACCGAGCAGAACATCAAGGACAGCATGCGAGAGATCCGTCTCGCTTTGCTGGAAGCCGATGTCAATTTCAAGATCGTAAGGAACTTCATCATCGAAGTGGAAAAGCGCGCGCTCGGACAGGACGTCCTCAAATCCCTCACCCCCGGCCAGCATGTCATCAAGATCGTCCACGATGAATTGATCTCCTTGATGGATATCGAGGGCTTCGAGATCAAGACCTATAACAATAAACTCACCCGGATCATGCTGGTCGGCTTACAGGGCTCGGGCAAGACCACTGCCTGCGCCAAACTGGCATCTTACTACCGGAAGAAAAGTATCAAGCCGATGATGGTCGCCTGTGACGTCTATCGTCCCGCTGCCATCGAACAACTCAGGATCCTCGGCAAGCAGATAGACGTTCCGGTGATATCCGAAGATACCAAAGACGTCCTCCGCATTGCCGAATCCGCCATTAAACGGGCAGACCGCGAACTGATCAATCTCCTGATCTTCGATACCGCCGGACGCCTGCATATCGATACCGAGATGATGAATGAAGTTCAGCGGCTCAAGCAATATATCAAACCGGATTATATCCTTTTCGTCGCTGATGCCATGACCGGGCAGGATGCTGTGAACGTAGCCAAAGAATTCTATGACAAACTCCAGTTTGACGGTGTGATCCTTACTAAACTCGATGGGGACGCCAGAGGCGGGGCGGCTCTATCTATCAAAGCCGTTACCGATCGGCCTGTCGCATTTGTCGGCACCGGTGAAAAGATCAGCGACCTTGAGGTCTTTTATCCCGACCGCATGGCTTCCCGCATCCTTGGTATGGGCGATGTCCTCACCCTGATCGAAAAGGCGGAGCAGGCATGGGACGATAAGGAGCAGGAAAAAGTCGCCAAAAAGATGCTCAAAAACCAGTTCACGCTGGACGACTTCCTGCAACAATTGCAGAGCATCAAAAAGATGGGCTCCCTGGAATCCATCATCCGCCTGATCCCCGGTCTCGGTGCCAAACTACCCAAAGATATGCAGATTGATGAAAAAGCAATCAAACACGTCGAAGCCATCATCCAGTCCATGACCCCCAAAGAAAGACACAAACCGGAGATCCTCAATGGCGCCCGCCGTCTCCGCATCGCCAAAGGCAGCGGACGATCTGTCACCGAGATCAACCGCCTCCTCCGTCAATTTGAAGACATGAAAAAAATGATGAAACGCTTCTCCTCCGGTAAAATCCCCAAAGGTATGCCCAATATACCCATGTAATCCCTGCCCCTCCCTAACTATCAGACACTTGATCCCGATCAAAAAAAAGGCTCTCTTTCAAACCGAGTGGGTAAATGCAACTCCCTAATAATAACTCTAAGACCGTTGCACATAGGTGTATCACCGGCTT
>CAYZZE010000023.1:0-23286 GCA_964482845.1 uncultured Candidatus Cloacimonadota bacterium | reverse complement strand
AACAGAGCTATCGAGACGATCCATGTTATCGACGAGTTGATCAAGATAGCAAAAGACATGCGGGCAGCATCTAACAGGGGGGATGCCTTAGGCTTATCTGAAGATGAGATTGCATTCTACGATGCCTTGGGTGTAAATGATAGCGCGGTGGCCGTCTTGGGCGATGATCAGCTTCGGATGATTGCTCAGGAAATTGCAAAATCTGTAAGAAACAACGTCAAAATCGATTGGGCTATCCGGGAGAACGTAAGGGCAGAAATGCGAGTCATAGTGAAACGGATTTTACGTAAGTATGGGTACCCACCCGATAAGCAAGCTCAAGCTACAGAACTGGTACTTGAGCAGGCTGAACTCATCTGTAATATGGAAGAAATGGAGACTTTATGTTAAGTGAAGAATAAAAGCCATCTTAGAGGATATAACCAAAGAAGCGACTGGCTATGGAATACCGCTCGATTGGTTAAAAGACTATGTAAGAAAAAGCCTACATGCAGATAAACCAGGGATTGGGCAAAATCTCGATGAATTGAAGGCCTCGATAAAAGCTTTTGTTTTTAACCACCCAGATGAATTCCCGTGCATGTTTCAGACTGAAGTACATGGTATTGGGATGGATTCCAGCCTGCCCTGGAATGGCGAAGTATGGACATTTGTGCATACGTGGAACATCGGTTTCATCTGGTCGGTTCACCAAATTTATCTGGATTTAGAGGGAGTAGTGGTCATTTGAGTTCGCCCGCAAGGAGTTGGTTTGGTATCATCCATAAGGGGGTGGCGGGAGTTCCCATCCGCTCAATCAGTGTATCCATATCCCCTCTCAATGTCCCGAAGTATATACCGGTTAAGAGTGTACGGTGATTCAAATTTTGAGCGGGGCGGATCTTGTTTCGCAGGTCAGCAGAGGGTTATAGGGCGTTTTGTCCATGGTCAGTTTTTATTGTCCACCTATAAGGGGTAGAGGTTTGCTGTCGGATGAGATAATGGACAAACCTATGGATCTTTGGTAAGTATATAGAGTGTTAATAGTGTAAGTAAAGGGAGCATGGTCAGCGGTTATGCGGCACTCACTCGGGATGGTGGTATGAGGTATCTGCTGGTCGATGGTTGCTATCCCTTGACTGTTTCCCTTAAATCCGGAGATAAAACCCACTCCAATGATAAAGGAGAACTTTCTGAATGGAACACGGATGGGACATATGGACACGGATTTGGTGGTTTTTCACTGAAAGCCCAACAGAGCGGCAAAAAAAATTGGAAAATTAGGTGAAGAGGTAAAAAGAACGGTACCGTTGGTCAAACCAGCGGCACCGCCATATAGTTGTGATGAAAAGGATCAGGGATAATACTGCCGGATCCGGGGGATTATTTCATCAGGATCATCTTTTTGGTTGAGGTGTATTTACTGCTTTTCATGCGGTAGTAATAGATCCCGCTGGCGACGCTTCTGCCGTTGTCATCGGTGCCGTTCCAGAGGATAGAGTGTCTGCCGGAGTCAAAACGGTCGTTGATCAGGGATCTTACTCTCTGTCCTTTGATATTAAAGATATCAATGCTTACGATATCGTTATCGGCGAGCGAGAAGACTATCGTGGTCTCCGGATTGAAGGGATTGGGATAATTCCCGGCCAGTTCGGTCATGGGGGCAGGAGCGGTGCCATCGTTGACCGGGGTGGGTTGGAAGGCATTTCCGGCACGGTTGTAGGTATTGAGATAGCAATACCAATTATAAGAATAAACGGGGCGTTTGACGTCGATTACATACATGCCGTTGTCGTTGGGAATGACGATATCAATATCCTGGTCGCCGTCAATGTCACCGACGGCGGCTGAGATCTTGAGATTACCATTGAGGCGGATCGGGAAATTGGGTGATTGGGTGCCGTTTACCCGCACAGCATGCAAGTAGCCATTAATGTCGCCAAAGATCACTGCTGGTAGGTAACTGCCATCAAAGGCGGCAACGACCGGTGTACACTCGGTGTTATTGCCAACATTCACGGGGAATCCAGGAAGGTTGGTGCCATTGGGATTCATGACAAAGACGTCGCCATTACCCGAGACAAGGACGATTTCCTTGGTGCCGTTGTTGTTCATATCGGCAAGGACGGCGCCGCTTTTAATCTGGCTGCTGATGTTTTTGGCAAAGAGCAGCGATCCATCATGATTGTACGCAAGAAGTTGACCGGCAGACGGACTGGTGGCGACAAGGATTTCCGGCAGGGGGTCATTATCGATATTGGCAATGGTTATGGGATTTTGGGTGCCGCTGCTCATCGTAACCGGAAAACCGGCAAGATTTTGAGCGGTGGCAGGATTGATCGCATGCAGCGAGCCGGTGATCGTGCCACAAATGATATCCAGAATGCCATTGCCATTAAGATCGGCGATGGCAGGCGAGGCAAGCATCGCTCCATCCAATGTAATCGGGAAACCGGGATAATTATTGCCATCAGCGGTCAAAACCACGACGCGGCGGGTCTGAGTAACGGTGATCACTTCAGAGATACCATCGCCATTCAGATCGGCGGTCACCGGTGTTGAACGCAGAGTTCCATAACCGGAGGCAGTCCATTGAAGTTGTCCCTGCCTATTCAAACAAATGATACTTCCATTCTGGAGGTTTGCCACCAGGTATCTACCATCGTTAGCGCTCAATTTGCCCAAAGCAATCGAGCCGATCACAGAAGAACCTGATTCGTAGGGAAATCCGGGCAAGTATGTAGATCCATCTGCTTTCAAAGCATGGATACGTCCGAGGTGGTCGCCAAAAAGGATTTCCTTTTGTCCGTCGCCATTGAGATCCCAGATGATCGGACTGGATTGGGTGGCGCCACCGAGGATTTTTGGCCAGCCATGTTGTATCAGTGATAACGATACGGTAAAAGGAATGGTCTTGGCATAAGGATAATCGCTTGTCGCGTTTGATGTGATATAGAGTTCAAAGGGAATAGGTTCGGAAGGCAGGGTGGAAACGGTTTGAAACTTATAAGGTGTTGTGTGGTTCCACATGGATGATCCAGACCAGAGGTTGCCATAGGTGGCAACCGAATCAATAACGGTGACGCCGGGGTAGTAACAACGCAATTTGGCAATGGTATTCATCGAGGGCTGCCACCCCAGTCCGGTGTATTCGTCGATCACATTGTAAAGCATTGCTTTGAGGCGGATCGTCTCACCCGGATTGGGGATGCCGTCGCCATCACCGGCAAGTTCTTCGATCGTCATATCATCCATTACCATGTAGGGTATCTTGTCATACATTAATGCGGCATAGGCGTTTACTCTGCCGCTGCCGAGTTTGCCATGATACATCGTGGGATGCAGGTGGTCGATAAAATCGGCGGTCTCCCGGAGCCTCTGCTTAATCTGCTGGGGGCTCAATTCCGGATGCATCGATTTGATCAGGGCAGCCACACCTGCGACCAATGGAGATGCCATAGATGTTCCGCTGTAGGAATCGTAGCCATTATTGGCGATGATAGTGGAGAGAATGTTGACACCAGGGGCAGCGACTGCCATATTCACGCCATAATCCGAGAAATTGGCTCTCATATCGTTTTGATCGGTAGCTACCACGGTCAGGGCATTAACACAGTCAGCAGGAAAATCCTGATAGGTGGAGGTGTGTTCAGCATTATTGTTGCCAGCGGCGGTAACTACCAGAGATCCCAGATTTGTCGCATAATTGACGATTTGATTGGCATAACTGCCACCACCGGGCCCACCCCAACTGGCATTGATGATATGGGCGCCGATCTCGGCTGAGTATTGAATTTGATTGTAACCAAAAGAGATTCCGGTAGAAGGCGAGGTATTGGATGATCCTTTGCAAGAAAGGATGGATACATTGGGGGCAGTTCCTGTGATACCAATGGCATTATTCCCAACGGCGGCGGCACCACCGGCTACGTGGGTGCCGTGGTCATTCATGGTAAAATTCTGCATGGGGTTGTTATCGTTGTTAAAGAAGTCCCAGCCAACGAGGTCATCAATCCTGCCTCCGCCTTCACCGGCATCCACTCCATTCCCGTTATGGATGGATCCCGCATCCCAGTTTATCGTCATACCGGGTGCTTCGGCAGGGTTGATCCAGATATTGGCACGCAGGTCAGGATGATTCCATTTGACGCCAGAATCGGTGATGGACACGATCACGTCACGCGTACCCAAAGTCCAATCCCAGGCCTCATACATACGCATCAGATTGAGAGCATACTGTTGGGAGATCATGGGATCATTGGGTGTAAAATGAGAGCGGTTGATGGTCTCAAATTCTGCGTAATGGAGGTTTGGATCTTTGCTCAGAGCGGTTACCGCTTCGTCCATAAGGTTATCGGAATCCAAATAAATCCGGTAGATATTCTGTAGATACTTGCCGTTGTCATTCCACGTGGGTACTTTAACGAAAGGGTGCGCTTGCGAGAGATCTACGATACGATAGCGTTGGGCAAGATCGTCAAAGGATGCGAGGCCGGTCTTGACAATTCCGTCTTCAACCCGGAAGTTGAGTTTCCCTTCGAAATTTCCCACTGCTTCAATAGTAAAACAAGCCATGATCGTCTTGGATTGGAAGTAATAGGGGTCAAATTTGAGTGCTGGTAACAGGCAAATGCTGGTCAGCATTATCAGGCATGTAATTGTTTGTAGTGGCTTCATCATTACCTCATAGGTTTTTTTTACATAATTTCTGACGGGGGCATTTAGTCAACCCTTTTTCTCTCCGGCACTCTATTAGTAGCGGATAAGTTCCTCTTTCTTAGCATATTGTCTGGCAAATGCTCCCCCGAGAAGTTGATGCTCGTTCAGCTTTAGATCGGGGTCATGGCGTATGATATCAAAGGCATCAATCCGGGCATGCTTGAGGATCTCACCGTCACGGGCAATACTGGCAAACCTGAAACGCGGAAGACCGGATTGATCAGTGCCAAAGAATTCGCCTGGACCGCGGAGTTCCAGATCTTTCTCTGCGATGATAAAGCCATCATTGGTGCCGGAGATTGTGGTCAAGCGTTCCCTGCCGATAGCGCTGAGTGGATAGTGTTCAATCAGGTAACACCAGGACTGGGCGGCGCCGCGTCCTACCCGGCCACGCAATTGATGCAATTGAGCCAGACCGAATCGTTCAGCATGTTCTACTATCATTACCGTGGCATTGGGGACGTCCACGCCCACCTCGATCACTGTGGTGGAGATCAGGATGCTGATCTTATTGTCTTTGAAATCCAGCATGATCGCATCCTTATCACGAGTCTTCATCCTGCCATGCAAGAGTGCGGAAGAGTGATCGGGAAAAACCTTGCGGGAGATGTGTTCATACAGGCGTTGCGCATCAAGCAGATCGACCTTCTCCGATTCTTCAATTAGAGGGCACACGATATAGATCTGCCTGCCGGATGCCAGTTCCTTACGGACTTGTGAATAAACCAGATCGATCTTGGCGGCGGATCGGATAAGCGTATTGACTGGCTTCCGGTCGGGTGGCAATTCGTCGATGATGCTAATTTCCAGATCTCCGTAAACGGTCATGGACAGGGAGCGGGGGATGGGTGTGGCGGAGAGATAGAGCAAATGGGGATGTAGTCCTTTCCTTGATAAAAGCGAACGCTGTTCCACGCCAAATCTGTGTTGTTCATCCACAGCCACGAATCCGAGATTGCGATACAGGACATCATCCTGGATCAGGGCATGGGTGCCGATGATGATCTGTGCTTCTCCGCTTTCGATCATTGCCTTGGTCTGCTGTTTGCCTTTGTAGGAACCGCCTTTGAGCAGGCACACTTTGACTTGTATGCCTTCCAGCAGGGCGGAGATATTGCGATAGTGCTGTTCTGCCAGGATCTCGGTCGGCGTCATCAAAGCCGCCTGATATCCATTTTCCACCGCCAATAACATGGCAAATAGCGTTACGACCGTTTTACCTGAGCCCACGTCCCCCTGTAAAAGACGTGACATCTGACAGGATGAGGTCATATCGGCAAATATCTCTTTGAGAACCCGTTTTTGGGCAGCAGTGAGAGGAAATGGCAACCGGCCATAAAGTCTTCTGGTCAATTCCCGTTTGTTTTCAAGGGCAATTCCCTGGTCTTTGCCAAGGTGATAGTGTTTATGCCGCGCCCACAGCAATTGGAGGAACAGGAATTCTTCATAGACGAACCGGTTCCTAATCGGATCTGCTTGTTCGGGATGAGTGGTGAAATGCATCATCTGCAATGCCTTTCGCATCTCGTGAAAGCCGTATTTTGCCAGGATGAACTGGGGCAATGATTCCTGGATAAGTTTGGAATATGCTTCAAAAACCTGATAGATAATGCGGCGAAAGAAATTCTGGGTGAGGTTTCCGCTGAGGTGATAGACGGGCAAGACGGGTCGCGCTTTCCAGAAATCGTCCTCCAGTTGCTCATCGGAGATGATCTCGATCTCCGGATGGATCATTTGCAACTGGCCATTGTATTCACTGATCGAGCCATTGATCCAGACCTTCTGTCCCTGAAGCAAGGCTTTTTCATAGATCTCCGGATAGTGAAACCAGGTGCAGGTAAGGCATGATTTACCATCGCTTACGCCCACATTAAGTTGTTTTTGATGCTGGGCAGTGAGACGGACATCCACCCAACTGATCATCACCGTGAGTGCCACTTTCATCCCGGGTTCCAATTCAAACAAACTGACCTTGAGGTCGCGTTTGATGTATTGATAGGGAAAGAAACGCATCAGATCCCAGACCGTATCGATGCCCAGTTTTGCCATCCAGCGGGAGCGCACTTCGCCTACGCCTTTCAGATACTTCACTGGCATCATGAGGTCTTTTTCGTTTCTGTGTTTGATCCCTGGCTTCGGGTTGGTCGTTTTACTTTGCATGAGAGCGATCTGGCTGGAGTGCCTCCTTATTGCAAGCATTTTTTTCTTGACCGCGTTGCCTTACCGGTTATTTTGACATCAGAGAGTATGGATCAATATTAACGACGAGGTATCTATAAAATTGTTGTTTTTTATTCGTAAATCTAGGATAAACATGGGAGAAATCAATGAAAATGATCAGATTTGTATTGACGATGACGATTGCTCTGAGCATCGCATCTTGTGCCTTTGCCCGCGTCCCGGTGGTAAATACCGATGGCACCAGTCCCTTTGTCAAAATTGTCCGCGACGTTCGGGAATCAGTTGTTCAGATCAGAGTTGAATCACGGGTAGTGGTCCAAAATTTCCGCAATCCATTTTTTGATGATCCGTTTTTCCGGTATTTCTTTCCGGAAACTCCCCGTCAGCAACACCGACCGGTCACTTCCATGGGCAGTGGCTTCATATATGAATACAATCCTGCCACCCGGGAAGCATTTATCATGACCAATAACCATGTGGTGGATAAAGGCAGGGATGGAACGATCACCGTCACCATGGCGGACAAAGTATCCTATACCGCGACGATCGTCGGGCTTGATCCCCAAACCGACGTTAGCGTTATCAAGATCACGCTCAACGCCGGCGAAAAAGTGACCATCGCTCCTTTGGGAGATTCCGCCAAACTGGAGATCGGCGAATGGGCGATCGCCATAGGCAATCCCTTTGGCAATATCGGATTGGATAGGACGGTCACGGTTGGCGTTATTTCCGCTATTGGCAGGGCAAATCTGGATTTTGGCGCTAATTCCCCTATTTATCAGGATTATATCCAGACCGATGCCGCCATCAATCCCGGTAACTCAGGCGGTCCCCTGCTTAGTATCAAAGGTGAGGTTATCGGGATCAATTCTGCCATCACCAGCACCAGCGGCGGTAATATCGGCATCGGTTTTGCCATTCCGATCAATCTCGCCAAGCGCGTGGTCGATGACCTGGTGGCAGAAGGAAAAGTTACCCGTGCCTATATTGGTATCCTGCCCCAGGAGATCACCACCGATCTGATGGAATCCTTTAATCTCAGGGAGATCGCTGGTGTATTGGTCGCCAAAGTGGAAAAGGATTCTCCAGCGGAAAGAGCCGGGTTGACAGTAGGTGACGTCATCATCGAATTTAATAACGAAAAAGTCCCCAATGTACCCAAGTTCAGAATCGCCGTTGCCACCTCCAGAGTGGGCATCGAAGTTCCCGTCAAGATCATCCGAGACAATATGGAAATGACACTGAAGATCAAACTCGACGCTTTTCCTGAGGATGCTGTGGCACTAAGCGGCGAGCGCAGCACCCGCAGTTCCTATGCCACCGGAATAAGCGTGGAAGCGATCGATAGCCAACGTGCCCGACAACTTGGCATCACCGAGACCCGAGGCGTCCTGGTCAGCCGGGTGGAACCCAATTCTCCTGCTGCCAAAGCAGGAATGGAAACCGGATTTGTGATTCAACAGATCGAAGGCACTCCCGTTTATTCTCCGGCGGAATATTTATCCGCCCTGCAGAAGGCGCAGGAACAGATGGAACAGGAAAACCGCAAAACCATGCGAATGTATGTCCAAGACAGAAACAAAACCCCACAGTTCATCGTACTACGCTTCGACTGATCGAAAGTAGCACTGACATTGTCGGATAATGACCCGGTAAGTTATGCCGGGTCATTGCTTTCCGGATTGTTCAAAGCGATCCCGATACAGGTTTCTCCCGAGATGATGCCGAGTACTCGGCCGGATCTCGGGAGGATCATGAGATCAAAGCAAGGCGAAAGAACTGCCGCTTTGCATTGCCGCTAAAGCGTTGTGAGCAGCGCTTCATTCCTCAAAATTAAAGAGTTGCTGATGCTCCGAATCAAAATACAGGATCACCAAACAATCGCTGGAGGTATACATGGCGTGCACGGTTCGGGTCCCGCCAAGATTCCAGATCAATTGGTCTGTATCCTCGTCATACTGCTGTTCATCGCCATGTATGCTGACTAAGGCGTCCAGTATCACCTGGTCGATGTCGCTGCTGTTATTGCCGTTGTATTTGATGAACCAACCAACCAAAAGCTCGGTATCAGGATCAAAAACCAGCAAGACGGCATCCACAAATTCATAGGACGGGCTTTCTTTGGTGGGTGTAAAATCCAGCACCGAATGGCTAAAACCGGTGTTTCTGAAACCGTTTGCGTTCATTGTGGATATGGAGGTAGCGATCGCTTCGCCAAAATTCAGATCAAACAGACCGTTCTGCGCAAAGACAGAACATGCAAGCATACATAATATGACGATAAAGGCATATCTTATCATAATGTTAACCTCAGTGTATCATTTGATATATGCACGATATCAGACGCAATTGTTTTGTCAATCAAAATCCTTTTCCTGAAGTGATTTGGTGATAATTCATTACTTTGGCGGTGGAAGTGACCGGATCTTTGGGTTTGCCAAAGACATTAGAGACGCTTATTATCTTAGCAGATTGCCAATAAGTGAGGAAGATATGAAGACCCACATAGACAACGCCTTACAAATAGAACAGACTGGTTATGACTATTTCCGGTCGCTGGCAGACAAATGCTCATTCAATCCGGGAGTGCGTTACATCCTTGAAATGCTGGCGTATGAACAGGACAAATTGATCAATCAACTGCATGAATGGGAAGATCACAAAGAGGGATCATCCTCCGGCGCTGATTTCTTTGCCAATGCTAAAGACGTGTTTTATGAACTGAAGTCAAGGATCAATGAATTCTCATGCGAGATCGATCACCTCAATCTATACCGTCATGCGCGTGATAGCCACCAGACAGCGCTGGAAACTTACGAAAAGGCGCTCAGCGAGATACTTGATGATCTGGAGCGCAAACAATGGCTAAGCGTGATCGATCTCAAGAAAAAGCATATAATACTTTTGGACAACATCATCGAATTGCTGATGCGTCCGGAATTGTGGGTGGAGAGTCCGGAATTTAATCATCTGGAGGACTATTGATCCCATCTGAAGAGAACCTGCCGGTCTTTGACCGGGCCGATGCCCTGAGCCGGTTGGCGGATTGGGAATTTATCCTTTCCATTCTCCGGGTTGCAGTCGAATCCCCGGAATTTACGATCGATCCCTACTGTGATGCGCTCTTCGATTGCGATTACCAGAAATTAGCCGCATTGACCCACACCCTGATGGGAGTAGCGTCAAATCTATCCTTGAAAGCGATCCATGAAGTGGCGGTCAGGATGAACAAAGCAGCCCGAACCAAAGATCAGATCAAGGCAGCAGCGGAATTTGCCGATCTCAAACATGAATTTGAGCGCTTTTATCAGTGGATGACCACGACCGGATAAGGTTCAGTATCTCTTTGAGCGTCACTAAGGACTGGATGGCGTTGATCGGAGTATCCAGAAGACGCTGATCCTGCCTCACGAAGTCCGGATATCTATAGTCCGGGTCGCAGACGGATGAGACGTTTGCCTTGCGGTAAGATGCCGGGTCTCTGGCGTCCGCAAACCTTCCCCAACGGGCATCAAAGAGATTTCCATGCAGTTTGAGCAGCATTTTATTTAAGGCGCGGGTATAAAAGGAACCGCGTATGGTCAGCCCGGGGTAGGGTAGGTGCTTGTTGGCGTATAACTGATACAATACCCGATCAATACGATATTTGAGGGGCAAACCGCGCCAGAACGAGGTCAGTTCCTCATCCCACAGCGGAATCCTCCATTGATACCCAAAGAATTCATAGACCCGGGTGGAATTGATGATGAATTTCGGCTGCCTCTCCTGCCAATCCCATTCCTCCTCCAACGCTGCCGCGGTGAAAGTATCCATATCTTCTGGGATATCGAGAAAGTCCATGATTTTGCGGTCAAAGACGTCCTGCCAGGTGTTCCGGTAGTGCGACCAATCCCACAGTGAATACTGCTGCCGGTAGAGTTCATTGAGCAATTCCTGACGTTTGATGATCTGCCTGTCTTTCCAGGCCTGGGGGATATAACTTCCGACCATAAAATCGCCGGAATGACCAGCCATAAAGACGCCGTCTTCAGGGATAGCGCTTCTTTGCCTGAGTTCCCTGACCGCCAGCCAGTCCTGGATATGAGCCATACCGGACAAATGATTGGCATAACGGTAATACTCTATCCGCTCTTTGCTGTGAAATGCCTGATAATGCGATCTTCTGTCGTGCTCAACGAAGTGCCAGCGATAGCCGTGATGATCGGCGATCTTTTGCGAAATGCGCGAATCGGGATTGCCTTTCATTCCGTAAGTGTAACAGATGACATTCTTTGCTCCCTCCCGCCTGAGCAACGACAAGACCAGGCGTGAATCGTATCCCCCGCTGAGGGCGAGGACGATCGGCCGGTCTTCTATGGAAACAAGAGCTCGATTTATGCAGCGAAGCAGTATCGCATCGAGTTCTTCGATCAGGCATTCACTGCCCCTATCTTCGCTGGATTCAGAGCGGTAACGGTAGTAGTGATCGATGGACGCTCTATTTGTAAGTTTATCATATAACAGCAGCGATCCCGGTAGAAGTTGTTTGATACCCTTGATCAGGGTATCTTCTCCGAAAACGTAGGCGGAGACCAGCATTTCGGCGGCCGAATTCCCATCCCAATCTATGGCGGCACAGTATTCCAACAGTGCATAGGCATCGTCTGATATGACCGGTTCGCCGCTATGACTGAGGGTGTAAAAGAGAGGAAAACTCCTGATGTTGTCCACTGCCGCTATCGACCAAGCATCGGATTCCAGGATAGCACTCCAGTTCCCCGTACTGCGATGGATCCTGTCCTTGAAGTCCATAATGCCATTGATCCCGGTAAAATGATCGGCAAGAGCGTGATCCCGATGGATGCGTCCATCGGGTGTCCACAAGTATCCTTTGACCACGATCCCGGGCTTATGAATCCATTGCCAACCTTTTACGGATCCCTCTTTCCGCGTAATAATCACCCCGATCCTCCATTCTCCATTCTTACACCCCTCAACCCCCTTAACCTCATTATCCTTCACATCCCTTCATACCCATCATGCCTCATCAGCAGTTTTCGGATTTTAGCGCGGTTTTTAGGAAGTTTAGATCCTCTCGTCCGAACATCAGGACATTTTTCCAGCCGAACCTCTCACGAGTAGCGAATAGAACGAGATAGTATGAACCATAAACAAAATAGGAGATGGAGGATGCCCAAGCCGCTCCTTTGATACCCAGACGGGGGATCAGGAAAAGATTGAGCAGTATATTCAAAGCGAAGGTAACAAAGGCGATAACGAGGTGAAAATAGGGATTGCCCTTGACCAGATAGTACGTAAAGGAGACCTTGGCGGTCGAGGCAAAAACCACGCCTGCCAAGAGGATCATCGTGGGAACGGCTGCCGTAGCGAAAGATGATCCATAGACCAGAGGGATCAGGCGGGAGGCAAAGATCCCGATCAGGCAGAGGGCGGTGCAGAGATATAAGGTATACTTAACCGTCTGAGCGGTCATCTTCTGATTTTGGCGGTCATCACCGGTATTAAAGAGTTTTCCGGTAAGTGCGGTCACGATGCTTGCCGGTACCAGAAACATCAATTCAGCCAAAGTGACGGAGATGGTATAGATACCCAGTTCGTTGATTCCCAGCATGTTCCTGATCATGAATTGATCTGCCCGGTAGTGCAGAAACAGCAGGATCGCCGAAAGATAGACCACAAATCCATAGGACAATTCCTTTTTGAGCAAGACCCAGTCCAGTGCCGGTGACCATCTCATTCCCAAGCGGCGATAGAGAATCAAAGTATATAAGATCATCCCAATGACCGTGAGCGCAAAGAAACTATTGCGATCCAGATGACCCGTCAGCCACAGGACAGCGATCAGGATTGTCTTGCCGATAAATATCCGGCGGTCAATCCGGTTGCTTTCGATGATTCGCTCATTACCGGTGTAGAAGGAATTAAACAGTCCGGCCAGCAGGTGACAACAAACCAGCATCAGACCGCTGGCGATCAGGTATCCTTCATATTGCCTCAAGGCATCGATGCCCACACGCAGCGTTATCACAATTGCACATATCAGGATATAGAGCAGGAGAAGTGCCGTGGTATTGACGTTCAGGATATGGTTTTCCCGATGCTGGGATCGCTTCTGGAAATAGATGCTGGCATTGGTGATCCCCAGATGTCCGTAAGACCCTATGAGGGCGAATATCAGAATTAGATAGGTGATATGTCCCTGATTGGCGGGTCCTAGGGAGCGTGCCACCACAACGCTGACAAAAGCGCCGAAGATGAGTTTGATCCCCTGATTGCCCGTGTTGCTGAGGATATTGCTTTTATAGCCCATATACCGGGTTTTGGGATGCGGGGTTAAAAGATATCCGTCTGATCGGAAAGAGGATCGATCCCCAGATGGCGATATGCTTTCTGCGTCGCTTTTCTGCCCTGCATGGTTCGTTCCAGGAAGCCCTGCTGGACGAGGTAGGGCTCAAAGATCTCTTCGATGGTTCCGGCATCTTCACCGATGGCGACGGCGATGGTTTTCAAGCCCACCGGACCGCCACGATAATTGCCTATGATGGTGGTCAGGATACGCTTATCCATCTCATCCAATCCTGCCTCATCCACTTGCAGCATTGCTAGCGCCTTGGTCGCCATATCCAAAGTGATGACGCCGTCTCCTTTGATCTGGGCAAAATCACGCACCCGCCGGAGCAAGCGGTTGGCAATGCGTGGAGTGCCACGGCTGCGACGGGCGATCTCGGAAGCGCCTCCCTCATTCAGCGGAATGTCCAGCAATCTGGCGCTACGCTTGATGATCTGAAGGATAGAGGCAAAATCATAATAATCCAGACGCAGAACGATGCCAAAGCGGTCGCGCAGGGGAGCGGTGAGTAATCCCGCTCTCGTGGTTGCTCCGATCAAAGTGAATGGTTCCAGATCGATCCTCAATGTTCGCGCGCTGGGACCGCTATCGAGAATGATCTCCATGCGGAAGTCCTCGATCGCCGGATAGATATATTCCTCGATCACATGGCTCAGGCGGTGGATCTCATCGATAAATAGCACTTCGTGCTTTTGCATGTTGGTCAGGATGCCGGCAAGGTCGGAGGGCTTTTCCATTACCGGTCCGGAACTGACGGTAATCTGGACGCCCATCTCGCGGGCGATGATATTGGCCAGCGTGGTCTTACCCAATCCGGGCGGACCATAGAACAGGACATGATCCAATGCTTCATTGCGCATCCGGGCAGCGGCAATGGCAATATCCAATTGCTGCTTGAGCGAGTCCTGTCCGATAAATTCGTTCAATTGACGGGGACGGAGGGCGCGGTCATAATCGCCTTCGCCTTCCAGGACGATCGGGTTGCTGATCCGTTCGAGCATGCTACTCTGGTTTCTTGCTAAATGGCGGGATGGTCAATGCTTCATCGAGATGGCGCAGCAGATTCGTCCCTTTCGGGATCAACAATTCCCAGGTCATATTCTCCCCACTTTCCACATGAGTGATCTCAAACACGATCGTTTGACCGGCTTGCCACACGCTTTTAAAATTGCCCAATTGCAAGTATGCCACCACCATCGGTTCGGGTATCCTGCCGTCACCGACTCGCTTGACACAGATGGTATAATGGGGATGGACATCCGAGCGCAGCGTGTCGCCCTGAATGTCCCTGATGTATGCGGTCAGCAGATATTCCGGAGCGGGGGTCTTGCCATCCCATGTTATTGGTGGGGTCTCGCCAGTATCAAGCAATAGTTTCTGGATATAGACGCGGGGAAGATTGATCGGACCTTGTGCCCAGAGCGCGGTCACGACCACAGAAAGCAGTATCAACAATGATTTTTTCATTTTATCACCTCGGTTTTTGTCCTTTGCGCTACTCTGACAGAATGCGGTATTCTGTAAATCTTTTTTTTACCCAGGTTAGTGGAAATGGTGTATCGTCGATTGAGAAACTCCACCTTTGTGACTTTGTCCTCCTTATTTAGTAATCACCTGGATACACCAATCCAACCGGACAATGACCGAATGAAATGGGGTCTGCAAAGGGGTAGCAAAGCTGGGGCAAGTAATGGCGCGACAAGTAAGTTTAGTAATGGGCGAAGCTATTAGATAAGACGATATGGCAGCCCGAACGCCAGGAGAATCGAGCAATCTCAATTGATGGTTGGCTTGATCCAAGTTGTTCTCATTTTAACCAGTTCAAGATCTCAAAATCTGGTGATCCCGATATGAGTTAGACCATTGAATGATATGGGGCATTGTTCTTACTGCCATTAACTTACTAATTGTCAGACAAGATCCGGGGTCAATTAAGCGCCATCAGATGTTAGGCGGTGACTTCAGTCACCGTTCAGAACGCCACCAAGGATCAACCCGCAAGGGCATCCGGACTTTTTGAGGACTTGAGTCCGAGACAAAACCCCTCTCACTGGACAGGGCGCCTTCTTATAACACGCTGGCATATGTCTCCCGTTCGGACTGAAGTCCTCATAATGTCTGAAAACCCAGTAGGGTTGTATGTGCACTCACGCTCCGAAACGGTGGTTGAAACCATCGCCTAACATCTGATGGACCGGAGAACTTATTACATAGCTTTCTCAAGATCTCAATTTCTGGTGATCCTATCATGTGCAATGGTCTCTGAGTAATGGTCTCTTATCGCAAAATCCGATGTTTTCGAGTAATGAGCAAAGAAAGTAGAACATTGAAGAGCATTGCACATACTGGAATCACCAATTTTCGAAAACGTGAAAAAACAATATCGTCTCGCCTCCAGCGCAATCAGTAATAACTAAGGATTATGCCTGTCAAATAGTTTGGATACTCGCTGAGCCAACCGCTCTGAGTTATCTAACGGTCTCAAGAAGGTTTAGATTCAAGCGGATTAGTGTTTTCTCCTGCATTCTCCCTGCTTCATAACCTTAGTATAACCTTACGGTCGTAAGGTTATACTAAGGTTATACTAAGGTTATCAAGCAAGGAGGATACTCTCTGAATTGTTCAGCGGTCTTTATTGATATCATTCGATTGAATCTGGCTATTGAATAGAGATTTCGCTTGACAAGTTATCGTAAGATAATAAATGGCGACTGCCGTGCCGAAGTGGTGAAATTGGTAGACGCAGTGGACTCAAAATCCACCGGGCTTCGGGCTCGTGCCGGTTCGATTCCGGCCTTCGGCACCACCTGAAAAGGAGAAAGAGAGAACATAAGTTGTTACATAGGCAGAGCCATTCTATATCGACACAGAATAAATCCGCTGTTTGTTTTGTACGTAAAAGTGATTAGTATTATGGCAATGGACAGTGGAAATACGCAGGAATATTTACCCTGTCCTGTAGTCCTTATGCAACCATATGGAGGTTTTGAATGAATCGGCATAAGATCCTGATGCAAACAGTGATCATAGGAGCATTGATATTGCTGCCGTCTTTGATGCTGGCGATATCCCAAGCAACCTTGCTGTTCCTTTCCATCGAGCCCGGAGCCCGGGCAAACGGGATGGGACGCGCATATTCCGCAGTAGCGGATGACGCCTATGCGGGCTGGTGGAATCCGGGCGCATTGGCATTTAACCGTAAAACACAATTTGCAGCCAATCATACCCCCTGGTTTCAGGGCGGCGGATTGGGCATAGATGATATGTATTACCTTTATCTGGCAGCCAATCAATACTTTGATGGCGTTGGCAATCTGGGCGTCAATATCGTCTGGATGGATTTGGGAACGCAACAGAAGACCGACGAATTTGGCAATGATCAAGGCGAGTTCCATAGTTTCGAGGTCGCTGCAGCCCTGAGTTATGGGTATGAGTTATTACCCGAGACGCTGGGAATGGGCGCCAATTTTAAGCTAATCTCCAGTAATCTTGCTCCTGGCACAGGTCTTTCCGACACCGAAGGCAAAGCTTTGACCTTTGGCTTTGACGCTGGTGCGAAATACCACAACCTATTCATTGATAATCTTGATGCCTCGCTGGTGCTGCAGAATATGGGTCCCAGAGTAACATATGTAAACCAGGATCAGGCAGATCCGATGCCGATGACCTTCCGTGCTGGACTGGCTTACAAGCCATTGGATATACCTGCCAATCGCGCGGTTATCTCAGTCGAAGCCAGCAAGATCCTGGCCAATGAGGATCCTTTCCTCCAGCGTCTGATAACGGGCTGGGATCCCTTTGAAGAGACGATCTACAGCGCGGGAGCGGAATATACCTATCTTGATCTGATCTTTCTCCGAGGCGGCTATTTTTATGACAAAGCGGGTGAGATCACTGGCCCCAGTTTTGGTGTCGGTTTCCAATACACCTTCAAACACAAGTATCGGATTATGGCGGATTTTGCCATGATCGAAGCGGGTGGATTGGGAGATAGACACAGGTATTTTTCTCTGGGAGCGGAGTTTTAGATTCTGGTCACCTAATATCAGTCCCCGGTCTAAAGGAAACAATATCAAATGACCTTACGATCCTTTGCCCGAACCGGCATATCTGTCGAGTTCCGGCTCGGCTTGTTTTTTCCAGGGACTGCTCGGATTGGCGGAATCCCGGATTTGATCATGCGATATAAATCATGCTGGTTGATACTTCTCATAATACTGATATCTGGGGTAGTGCTGACAGCCCAAAAAGTGGTGCTTGACCGCCATTCCGAATGGCGTGGCACGATCCGGCATCCCCATACGCATCTTTTGCGCAAGGCAGCCCCGCAAGGCGAATTTCTACGCAGTTCAAAGAACCCGGAGTACAGACGTTTATTGGTCATCCTGGTCGATTTTCAAGAAGAGGTACCCGACGATCCCTTGACCACGGGCAATGGCAAGTTTCTACTGGAACCGGATCCGAATTGGAAGACCAACATTGGTAGCCCGCCGCATGACCGTGCTTTCTTTGAGGCGAATTTGGAAGCGCTAAGGCATTACTATCTGGCAGTTTCTTATGGCTCTTACGATCTGGAGTACGAGGTTTGGCCTCGAAACCGGCAGGCATATACCCTGCCCCAGACCATGGGCTACTACAATCCGTCAAATGCTTCGTCCGGTGTCTTTGTCGCCAGGATCGAAGAGTATTTCAAGACCGCATTCGAGACTGCGGACGCCATTGATCCCGAGATCGATTTTGGCAGTTTTGGACACTTTATGATCATCCATGCTGGCTCGGATTGGCAACACGATGTAATGGGCGATACTCCATCCGATCTGCCATCGTTCTTTATCCGCGTCGGCAATGGCAAAGAAGCCGTGGTCTCAGGCGGCAGCGTCCTGATCTCGACGGCATGCAATGTTCCCTCGATGATTACCCAGGACTTGCGCAGTTATACCGAAAACGGGTTCACTTTCCATACCGGCTACGGTGCGATCAATTCTGTCATAGCCCATGAATTTGGTCATTCCCTGGGTTTGGTGGATCTGTATAATGTCTTTAATTTTCAGCCGATGGTGGGTGTCTTTGATATCATGGACAGCGGTGGCACGGGACTGATGATCGATGGGCCTAATGACGATGGATCCAATAATTTGGTGGAAGGGATCCTGCCGGTATTGCCCGGAGCGTGGTCGAGAAAACTGCTCTTCGAGGACTACTACCGCCAGAGCGGACGGCTCAGGGATGTCAATCAAATCCCGCTTTATAACGATATCCGTTTAAGCGCCGGATCCCATCAGCAGAATCCAGGCACTATCCGACCTACGATATTGAAGATCCCCCTGAATGAAAACGAATATATCCTGGCGGAAAATCGCAACGTAGATCCAGACAGTGATGGAGGAACTGCGCTTTATGGCGATCTGGATGGAAGGGTGATCCTATATCCCACTGCAGAACTTGATCCTTTGAACCATCCGACCTATGAATACGATTACCTCCTGCCATCCTTTGTCGATCCGCAAGGAAGAGCCTTCGGCGGTGGCATCCTCGTCTGGCATATTGATAACGATATAATCTACAATCAGGGAGTAATCGACAGTGAGGGCAACTGGCGCTCACATTTTGAGAACAATACGGTGAATGTGAGTTACAACCGGCGCGGAGTAAAGATCATCGAAGCCGATAATCTGCCCGACATTGGATATGACTATTCCTGGTTCTGGACGGGAACCGCTTACGAGTATTTTCATAAAAACAAACCTAATATCAATACCGAAGGCGAATTCGTCAATTGGTCAAATCAAATATGGCGTCCGGCGTTGGGAGCCGAGACGATCCCTGCCCTCAGGGATAATACCGGAAGACCTGGTTTTTATTCTCTGAGCCATATTGATCATCCCAGCCCCAATATGTCGTTGAGAGTTAACGGAGGTTTCTTTGATAGCGCCCAGGTCTTTTCATTTGATAATGAATCGGTCGTGGCCGCGCCTCTGATAAACAGCAGTTTTTCGCTGTCTCCGGAATTAGCGGTGATCGGGATGAACACGATCAATTTACACACCTATGTATCATCGCCGACCTATACTTGGACAAATCAGATGGGACCCTTGGATATGACTCCGCTGCAAGCGGATCTGCCAATGGTGGTTACTGATGTGAACGGTAATGGTTTCAAGGAATTGGTGGCCGTGGAAGCGAACAGCATCCGCTTTCTGGAATTTGCTCTTGACGCACTGAGTGAATGGAGTATCGATAGCCCCGCTCCGATCACTTCCATCCCTCTATTTGCCGGAGGATATCTGTTCTATTTGAGCGGTGACCACCTCTACCGTTACAACCGCACTGTTCACGATTCGATCGCTCTTGGCCAAACCCTGGCCATATGTTCGGTGGATGATGAACTATACGTCTTATCCCCGGAATACTTATGGACAGTATCGATCCCGGATTTATTGATAACTGCCACTTACAGCTTGCCGGAATCGGCCGGTAGGTATGAGCCGGTAGTTATCCAGACCGGAGAAGATAGGCATGTTTACTACATCAGTGCCGGCGGTCACGTATATCGCTTCCACAGTGATGGTATCACCAAAGTGTTCAATCACCCCTCTTCAGCCAGCCAACCGACGCAACTTGCGGTTTTTCAGTATAATGACAGAACGCCCGCTTTGACCTTTGGCATCGGGGAAAGAATATATGCCATCACTATCGAAGGATCACTGCTTCCCGGCTATCCTCAAAACATCTATCCCCGGATGGCGGCGGCTAATGAGCATTCATACATCATCAAACAGGACAATACAAACCTGATTCTGATGCCTGTGATCGGTGGATATCTTGCGTTGAATGCTTCCGGTGGGATAAATGCCCGCTATTCCATTATGGGAACCAGACCATCAGGCGGTAGTTATCTGGTATGGATGCAAAACTCTGGAATCGTTTATTGGTATTACTGCGACCAAGATGGCAATTTGCAGGTATTCGGGTCAAGTCAGCAACTGGAAAATCCCATTCAATGGAACGGACTGCGCAATGGCAGCACCGGTTCTTATATCGGTTCATTCCAGGCAGATGATCCGCCATTGGGAAAGGACTTTTCCGCATATATCTTTCCCAATCCGGTCAGGAGTCCGGATTTCCGCATCAGGGTTCTGGACGCTCCCGGTGCTGTATCCTTGAAAATATATGATATATCAGGACAACTAATTCACAAACAAGATTTTCCGCTTTCTTCAAACAACGATCGTGATTTACTGGTCGGAGTAAAAAAACTTGTCCCTGGGGTCTATATCGCGGTCGTGGAACATGGCAGAAAGAGCAAGCGTATCCGCTTTGCCAGAGAGTAATTATTAACGGAGGAACCAATGAAACGCTATATCCTTGTCTGGATGGTATTGGTCATGGTCATCGGCACTCATGCCCAGGTAACGACTCAAGCGAGACCGTCCCGATCTGATGACTTTCTCTTTGCAGATGAGGTTATCCACTCTGATTCAGTGAGTATAACCAATGATCTGATCAGGGTCAGGCATGAACTTAAAAACGCCCACCGCGCTATGTTCTACTCCATCATCTTGCCTGGAGCCGGTCAGTTTTATGTCGATCGATCATCGTTCACGGCCTATATCTTTCCCGTCCTGGAGATCGGGCTGATCGCCGGGATCATCTATTACAACAACAAAGGAAACGAAATCACCCGTGACTATGAACGCTTCGCCAATGGCGAGACCATCAGCGGGAATGATTATGACAATGTCTGGGATGGCTACACCGGACCAAGATATAACCGGAATTATCAGACCGCGGTTCAAAACGTTATGACCGGTCTCTTTGCCAATGACATCTACGATAGCGAGTTCTTTCGTCTTGATTCGGGCAATACCCAGCACTTTTACGAGGATATCGGCAAATACAATAAATACGTCTTTGGCTGGGTGGACTGGTATTATCAGTTTGCTGCGGATGCGACCGGCACTTTTGTCTTGAATCATGATGCCTACAACGCTGCCTGGATATGGAGTTATAATCCCTTGCAACCTCAGGATCGCCGTTGGCTGGGAAACATCCCGATCGCCACATATAATCCTGCCAACCCCGGAACCAACTATGTCAATCCCGGGCATCCCTCCGCTACGCCCATGCGATCCAAGTATGTCCAAATGCGGTTTGATGCGGAAGATAATTACAGCACGGCGCGGATGCTGGCTTTTGGGGTGGCTTTGAACCATATCGGCAGCGGATTGGATGCGGTTCGGCTGGTCAACAAGCGCAACCGTATGCATCTGGCGAGCAGTGAGTTCCGCATGCATTACTATGCCTCTCTTCAAAATGATCAATTGACTCCGATGCTGGGTTTTAACTGGAAGTTTTAGTGAAGAACATCATTCTCCCCCTACTGATGATTTGCCTTAGCGTGATGGCGTCCGCATCTGACCGGTGGAAACATACGGCTATGTCAGCGATCCTGCCGGGAAGCGGAGAATTACTCACCGGTCATACAAACCGCGGAATTGCACTGATAGCAGCGGATGCTTTGCTGTGGTCATTTTATCTCCATAGTGCCAACGATATCAGAGAATTACAGCGTTCTTACAAACAGTATGCGCTTCAGTATGCCGGAGTGCCTTTGGATCGTGATAATTCCTATTACCAGGTGATCCAAAACTACTTTGGCAGCGATGACTTTAACCAGTTTCAAGAACTGATGGCGCGCAATTATTTCATACTTGTCTTGAATAATCCCCAGGCATTTCAGGATTACATATCCAATAACACCTACACCGGAGAGTTTGCCTGGCAATGGGAAAACATCCAAAACTGGCATCACTACAAACAAATACGGCGCAAACACCAGATCACCAAAATGGAGAATCAGATATTATTGGGACTATTAATCCTTAACCGCTTGGTGAGCGTGATCGATGTCAATCTGATCCATGGCCGCCAAAAGGGGCATAATTCTTTGTATTTGAGCGTTCCCACCAGCGATCAGGTGATGCTGAATTATCAATTGCGATATTAGTTGAAACTTATGAAAAAGATTCTTGCCATATTGCTGGTGTCTTTGATCTGGGTCGGTTTATGCGCTCAGAGCAAGGGAACACTCTTTCTCAAATCACTACTGATACCAGGTTGGGGGCAGATCACCTCCGATCGCCAATATGGCTATGCCATGCTGACGGGTGAGGCATTGGTATGGATATCTCTCTACTACTTTGACCGGGAAGCGGATATCAAACACCGTGAATCCTACGAGTACGCTCTCAATTTTGCCCATATTCAACCTGGAACGTATGGCAATGATTACTTCAGCCACTTGGGAAGATACCAATCAAGCGGATTTGAAGCAGGCGGGTTCAATGCAATGATCAGGGAAAAGGCAATGGAACTCTTCCCCCATGATCCGATCGCCCAGCAGCAGTATATCGATGCCAACATCTATGACGAGGGACTATCCTGGAACTGGGATTCAGTGAATAAGCGCAGAAATTATAATAGCATCCGGATCCAGATCCGTAATAACCGGAGTTATGTAAAGGTCTTTACTGGCGTATTGATCTTCAACCACCTGGTAAGCGCAGTGGATATTCTCCGCACCCATTCCAGCCAATCCCGCGCGCAAGTATATATGGGGATGAAGAATCAGACCCCGATCTTGAATGTGGAAGTTTGTTTCTGATCACATAACTGATTCTTTTCTTGGTAAAGCCCCTCCAATAGTTCAGTGTGGTTGACCTTACGCCTTCAATTGCCGATGGATATGGGTCACCGCCTTGGCCTGAAAGAATTGCTCGCTTCCGGAGGTTACCGGTATTATAAGACAAGCACTCTCCGGAATCAATCCTTAAAGGCTCAAGCAAAATCCGGAGAAACGTTGGAGAGACCACAGAACACCTGGCAGCCAATTCCCGCACAATCCATGATCCATAGCCTTGCTTTTACCCCACAAGACCGTTGAATAATTCAGAGAGTTGACTTTAAACTCCTCCTTGCTTGATAACCTTAGTATAACCTTAGTCTCAAGTTTGACAGTGCCGAATTACAACGCGCTGTTATGCAGTTAATTACAAGTA
>CAYZZE010000022.1:0-23522 GCA_964482845.1 uncultured Candidatus Cloacimonadota bacterium | reverse complement strand
TGTCAGGCAAAATCCGGTGTCATTATAGCGCCATCAGATGTTAGGCGGTGACTTCTGTCACCGTTCGGAACGCCGCTAACGATCAACCCGCAAGGGTTCCGGACTTTTGGAGGACTTTAGTCCGAGACAAATCCCCTCCCGCTGGACAGGGCGCCTTCTTTTATTACGCTGGCATATGTCTCTCGTTCGGACTGAAGTCCTCACTATGTCTAAAACCCAGTAGGGTTGTATGTACACTCACGATCCGAAACGGTGGTTGCAACCACCGCCTAACATCTGATGGCGCTGGAAAACTTATTCTATCCGTCTGATGACCCTGGTAAAAAATATTATAAAGACCGTTGAATAATCGGCAACACCGGATAAATCCGGTGTTGCCGATTATTCAACGGTCTTTAATATGCAATAACCCTGTCCCAATTTGCAATATTCGGTGATCTGATTTGCAGAAAGCCTGTCAAAATGTACCTAAAGGAGTCTTGGAAAGGATGAGCAAGGATGTCCTACGATGCGACAGTTTGCAGATTTCGCTGCACAATTTGCAGTTTTCGTTGTCACGTTATAATCTCCCATAATCGGTGATCCAGGAAGGTTCATCGTCGCAAACTATTTTCCTTGACTGAATGGGGCTTCTCCAGGAACCTGCCCTTCAAACTTTCAATGGATGTAAACAGATGAATTTAAGTGAGTTAGTTAGATTGCTGGATGGGGAGATCCTCACCCCGGAAGTGAGTGCGGACAAGGATGTTCCCTGTGCATTTGCCTCCGATTTGATCAGCGATATTCTAATGTGTACCAAAGAGCCAGCATTGTTATTGACTGGTCTTACGAATACGCAGGTGATCCGCTTGTCGGATATGATAGACCTGGTGGCGATTGTCTTTGTGCGGGGAAAGAAACCATCATATGAACTGATCGAAATGGCTCAAGAACGTGATCTGCCACTGATCACCACCAATCATACCTTATACCATTCCAGTGGAATCCTTTACAATGCCGGACTGCGCAGTAGCCAAATCTGACATGTCTGAGTATTGGCACATAAATCCTATTCGTTCGGAAGGCATCCGTAGGTATTTGGTATTGCGTCCGGAAGCGGAAGTGGTTCTCTTTGGCGAGATCGCTGAGAAGGATTTCGTCAATGCAGGCAAGGGATCTTCCGAAGTAAAAAACACACTGAAGCGCTTGGGAGTTGATCCTGACACCCTGAGACGAATCGCTGTGGCGGCATATGAAGCGGAGATCAACGTTGCGGCCCATTCCTTGGGCGGGAAGATGACCAGCATGATCTTTGACGATATGATCCACATAATATATGAAGATGAAGGACCAGGTATTGCCGATATCGAACAGGCAATGACCCCTGGCTTTTCCACCGCTGATGACCTTGTCCGCGAGATGGGATTCGGTGCCGGGCTGGGACTACCCAATATCCAGAAAAATGCCGATGCCTTACACATCCAGTCGGAAGCAGGCAGCCCAACGATCGTTGAGATTATCACGTATTTTACCTGAGTTTTATGCAAGAGATAGAAAAGATATACTATCACGCCATCCAGATCGTTTCTGAGAACTGCACGGGCTGCACCGCTTGTGTAAGAGTGTGTCCTACCGAGGCGATCCGCGTCCGGGAACGCAAAGCCAGTATTGACAATTCCCGCTGTATCGATTGCGGTATGTGTTTGGAAGTATGCCAGTTTCATGCCATAATCCCCCGTTCCGACCCATTGGATATGATAAGAAAATACACATACAAAGTGGCGATCATATCATCTTCATATGCCGGCCAATTTACTGAGGACATCAGTTATCCGGCATCCAAAAAAGCACTGCTCGAACTTGGCTTTGATGAAGTCGCGGAGGAAGCGATGGTCACCGGATTCATGGTAACGATGATCCGGGAGTACATCAGGCAAAACCGGCATATCAGACCTGTCCTATCAAGCAATTGCCCGGCAGTGGTGCGTCTCATCCAGGTAAAATTCCCCTCGCTGCTCCCGAATATTCTGCACCAGGAAGCGTCTATGAGCGTTTTGACCCGTTTCCTGCGTGATAAGATACAACGGGAAAAGAACTTGAAAGATGATGAAATCGGGATATTTCTAATTGTGCCCTGCGTGGCTCATGTGACGGCAGTTCATCAACCGGAGGGCGTGTACAAACACTTGCAGGATGGCGCATTTTCAATCGGGATGATCTACGGCAAGGTGCGTGAGGTAATCCGCAAAGTGCAAGAGTCCGGCGATCTTCCGGAAACCTTTGACCAAGGTCTTACCATCGCGCTTTCCGGTGTGGAGGCAGAGATGGTCGAGTGTGAGGATATCAACGCTCTTTCCGTGAACGGGATCGATAACGTGATGAACATCCTCTCCAAAGTGGAGGATCATTACCTTGATCAGTATGATTATATTGTCCTTAGAAGTTGTACCAATGGATGCGTAGGCGGGTGTCTGAACGTGGAAAATCCATTTGTGGCGATGTCCCGCATCAAAAAAATGATCAAAAATGCCCCTGCCAAAGAAGTTGCTATTGACGAATTGGACACTCTCTATAAAAGGGGCGAGTTTGCGGTCGTTCCTCTGGAACCCCGTTCCATATTGGAACTTGACAAAGATATCAAGAGCGCGATCCAGAAGATGAAGAAGATCAATGAATTTCTGATCATGCTTCCCGGACTGAATTGCGGCGCTTGTGGCTCGCCAACCTGCTATGCTCTGGCGGAAGATATTGTCCTGGGTAAAGCGACGATAGATGATTGCGTGAGCTTACTCAAACGCTACGTTCGTGATGAATAAGATGAATGGCCTGTTTAGGATAGATAGATGATAAAACTCGATGAATTCATGCAAGCCGCGGAAGCGGTGAATCTTACACCGGTTATTGATGCAGCGGCAGTTTACATCAAAGGCGGTTATGTTTCGGACATGCTGAGCGATGTTATGGGTTCTGCCCGTTCTGGCGATGCTTGGATCACTATTATGATACACATGAATGTAATAGCGGTGGCATCCATTACTGGGATTTCGGTTATCGTTTTTGCCAAGTCCGCCAATCCGGATGCCGCAGTGATCGAAAAAGCAGCCAGCGAAGGCATCTGCCTTTTGTCCAGCAACAAACCGTCGTTTGAACTGGCAGGCATATTGTATCAAATGCTGCAACGATAAGCAATGCAATGGTTCAAGGCAGACCTGCACATCCATTCCGTCTTGTCACCATGTGGCGGATTGGAAATGTCTCCCGGTAAACTGATTGAGCGAATAAGATCTTTGAATATAGAGTGGATGGCCATAACCGATCACAATAGCATGGCAAATTGCCCCGCCTATGAGAAATGGGCTCTTGATTCCAGACTTCACTTTTCATGGGGTGTTGAGATCCAAACAGCGGAAGAGGTGCACCTCCTGGCATTTTTTGACGACCGGGATGCAGCCCGCAGTTTTGACCAACTGCTATATCAATCGCTGTTACCGGTCAAGAATGACTGCGCTTACTTTGGCGATCAAGTGGTCATAGATGCGGATGAAAACATCATCCGAATGGAAGAGAAAGCACTGATCAATTCATCCGTATGGGATATTGAGACCTGCTTCAATGAAGTGTCTTCTTATGGCGGAATTTGCTTTCCCGCACATGTGGATGCCTCCGTCAATAGTATCCTGAGTCAATTGGGATTTGTGCCACTGTCACCGGTTTTTGAGATGTATGGGATCACTGCTGGATTGGATATCGGCAAGTTTCTGCAAGAGCATCCCTTCTTTGCCGACAAAGCACTGATCCGTGCCTCAGATGCACATTACCTTGATGATCTGGGTAGAGGGTTCAGCCGCTTCTATATCGACAAACCTTCCTGTCGGGAAATGCTCCTGGCGGCAAGGGGAGAAGAGCCAAGAAAAATAGATATTATGATTAACAAGGAGGATAAGTGACGACTGCGAAAGCATTTAGTAGTGAGCAATATGCCTCTCTCGGCTCCGTCATTGACCAAAAGAAAGATCTGCGCAATCCCTTGATCGAGGTATTGCGCCTTGCTCAGGAAATATTCGGATACCTGCCCATCGAGGTGCAGGAATTCATCGCCTCCCGGATGAATATTCCGGTGAGCAAGGTATATGGCGTGGTCACTTTTTACAATTTCTTTACCATGACTCCCAAGGGAAAATATATTATCAACGTGTGTACCGGAACTGCTTGCTATGTAAAAGGCGCTCCCCGTGTCATCCAGATGCTTTCAGAGCAATTGAACGTAACCATGGGAGAAACGACCAATGATGGATTATTTACTCTGAGTGCGGTGCGTTGCGTGGGTGCATGCTCATTGGCTCCGGTGATCGTCATCGGAGAAGACACCTATGGCAGGATCGAAAAGAGCGATCAAGTCACCGAGATCATCAGACGGTATTCATAAAAGGTCATTATGCAAGATTTATCACTACACCTATTGGATATTATTGAGAACTCAGTAAGAGCGAATGCTCGAAAAATCAAGATTAGGGTGATCCAAGATCATGCCATGAACAAACTTCGCTTGATTATCGAAGACAATGGCTGGGGCATGGATGATGAGACGCTGCGTATGGCTCAGGATCCGTTTTATACGAGCAAAGAGCAGCGCGAGAAAAAAGTGGGACTGGGGATACCGCTATTTAAACAGAACGCAGAACTTTCCGGCGGCAAATTTTCGATTAAGAGCGAACCCGGTTTTGGAACAGTTATCACGGCGGACTTTGAACTTGATAATATCGATCGAATGCCCCTGGGTAATCTCAAAGATACTCTGCTCGGTTCGATCGTGGGTCATCCGGAAGTGGATTTTTCCGTCAAACTCATTAGTCGCCAGTATGGCAGGGAACAGAGTTTCCACTTTGACACGGCTGCCATCAAGGAAGAACTGGGCGGCATCCCACTTACCTATCCCGATGTGATTGAATACATCGACCAAAGTTTATTAGAAGGAATACAAAATACAAATATGGAGGATACGTGATGAAAACACTCAACGAACTGAAAATGATCCGTGAAAAAGCCCAAGAGGCCATGAAACTCCGGGGGGCAAACACACGCATCAAGATCGTGGTCGGAATGGGAACCTCTGGTATTGCCATGGGCGCTAGAGAAGTGATGAAGGCATTCCTGGATGAAATTTCCGGACGTAATCTCACTGACGTTTTGGTGACCCAGACCGGTGAAAAAGGATTGTCTTCGATGGAGCCCGTGGTGGATATCATTGAAGATAACAAACCCAAGGTAACTTATGGCAACATGAACCCGGAAAAAGTAAAAAAGGTGGTAATAGAACACATAGTAAACGGAAATATCGTCGCCGAATTTGTAATTGCCACCGGTGATTGAATCAGGAGACGACATAATGTCACTCAAACGTATCGACCTACTTCTCTGTTGCGGTTCTGGGTGTATATCAGCCGGAGCATTGAAGCTCAAGGAAAGATTCCTGCAGGTGCTCAAAGATAAAGGCCTTGTGGGTGAGATCAATATCATCGAGACCGGATGTATGGGTCCATGTGACTACGGTCCCGTAATGGTCATCTATCCAGAAGGTGTCTTTTACCAGAAAGTCACTCCCGCTGACGTGGACGTGATCGTCGAAGAGCATTTAATCAAAGGCAGACCCGTCTCTCGTTTGATGATCCAAGACGCAGACCAGCAGATCGTTCAAACAGCCAAAGAGATCCCCTTTTATCAAAAACAGGTGAAAGTGGCTTTGGAAAATTGCGGCTATATCGATCCCGAGAGCATTGACGAATACATCGCACTTGGTGGATATGAAGCGCTGGGAATCATTCTGACTACCATGAAACCCCAAGAGACGATCGACGTGGTTAACCGTTCCGGTTTAAGAGGCCGTGGCGGTGGTGGATTCCCCACTCATATCAAATGGCAGATGGTGCATGACACCCAGGCAAAACAGAAATACATCATCTGCAACGGTGATGAGGGGGACCCAGGCGCTTTCATGGACAGATCCTTATTGGAAGGCGATCCGCATCGGATATTGGAAGGGATGATGATCTCTGCCTATGCCATCGGCGCCACGGTAGGTTTCTTCTACATTCGTGCTGAATACCCTTTGGCGATCAAGCGCATCAAAGGTGCCATCGAACAAGCCAAAGAGATGGGATTGATGGGAGATAACATCTTTGGCAGCGATTTCTGTTTTGACGCCGAAGTCCGAACCGGAGCAGGCGCCTTTGTTTGCGGTGAAGAGACAGCCCTGATCGCATCGATCGAAGGAAACCGCGGCAATCCCGCGCCCAAACCGCCTTACCCATCCACCAAAGGACTTTGGGGAATGCCAACCGTGGTCAACAACGTCGAGACCATGGGCAACCTCCCGACCATCTTTATCAAAGGCGCCGAATGGTTTTCTTCGATGGGAACGGAAACCAGCAAGGGCACCAAGGTCTTTGCTTTGACCGGTGATATCCGCAATACCGGATTGGTCGAAGTACCGATGGGGATCACCCTGCGGGAACTTATCTTCGAGGTCGGTGGAGGAATGGTCAATGATGCCAATTTCAAAGCCGTGCAACTTGGTGGTCCTTCCGGTGGATGTCTGACGAAAGAGCATCTCGACGTTTCCGTAGATTACGAATCACTACGGGAAAAAGGCGCAATGATGGGCTCCGGCGGTGTGATCGTGATGAACGACAGCAAATGCATGGTCAATATCGCCAAATTTTTCCTCGACTTTTCGGTGGAGGAATCCTGCGGTAAATGCGCTCCCTGTCGAATAGGTCTGAAACAGATGTATGACAAGATGCACAGCATCACTACCGGCGAAGGCAGGGAAGGGGACGTGGAAGAACTCATTCATCTGGGAGAAGCGATCAAGCAACTTTCGCTTTGTGGTCTTGGTCAATCGGCTCCCAATCCCGTCCTTAGCACCATCAATTACTTCCGCGAAGAGTACGATGCTCATATCCGCGAGCGTAATTGTCCCACCCTGGAATGTCCGGATCTGCTCCATTTTCTGATCGACACGCCCAAGTGCATCGGCTGTTCGTTGTGTGCGAAAAAATGTCCGGTTTCCTGCATCAATGGAAACCGTGAGGAAAAATATATAATTCATCAGATAGATTGCGTTAAATGCGGCAATTGCATGATGGTATGTCCGGTCAAAGCGATCGACAAGATACCCGGAATTCATCAAGACGTCATTGACGCTGAAACGAGAGCAAGGGAACTTGCCGAGAACCAAGATTAAAGGAGAATTTATGTTTCTCGATGTCTGCAAAAAATACCCCCCGACAAAGGATAACCTGATCTACATTCTGCATGAGATTCAGGACAATCATCCCCAGCACTATATATCGGAGGAAGCGGTTCAAACCGTTTCGGAGTATCTGAATGTGCCCGTGAATCATATCTATGGTGTGCTTACATTTTACTCGATGTATAGCACCAAACCACGCGGAAAATACATCATCCGCCTATGCGAATCCCCCCCGTGCTACATCAAAGGTTCGGACAATATTCTGCGACGCCTGAAGAGTTTGCTCCACGTAAACGTGAGCGAGACCACCAAAGACGGTCTCTTTACTTTGGAGTTATGCGCTTGTCTCGGCGTCTGCGGCAATGCTCCAGTGATGATGATCAATGATGACGTCTATGGCGATCTGACCGAAGAAAAGATCGTCTCGATAATCGACAAACTCGGTGAGGTATAATTATGAAATTCTATCGCAGTCATATTCTTGTTGGAATAACCGAAACCGCCAAACATGCGGGTGTGGATGACTTCATAACCGCGCTCAGGGATCAGGTCAGTGATGCCGGACTTGCTGACGAAGTGAATATTCTTGAGACGGGACCCCTCGGATTCTTTGGCAGAGGCATCTGCCTCTCGATCTTGCCGGACAATGTAAACTATGAAAATGTATCAGTGTCGGACATTAGCGAATTGGTCGAAGAACATCTTTTAAAGGGTCGTCCCATTCGCCGTTTGATGTTGGATTCCGCAGCGCAATTCAAACCCAATTTCAGTTATAATCGCCGGATCGTTCTTAAAAACTCCGGGATCATCGATCCGGAAAACATAGACGAATATCTCGGTGCCGGTGGCTACGAAGCGTGGGAAAAAGCACTGCTGAATATGCAACCCGCCGATATCGTCAATGAAGTTAAGTCATCCGGTTTACGCGGACGCGGTGGTGCTGGTTTTCCTGCTGGTCTCAAATGGAGTTTTACCGCTCCCCTCAAAGCAGAGCAGAAGTTTGTCGTCGTCAATGCTGACGAAGGCGAACCGGGAACCTTCAAGGACCGCCTCATTATGGAGGGCGATCCTCATCAATTGCTCGAAGGTATCATGATCTGTGCGCGTGCCATTGGCGCTACCAAAGCATTCATATACATCCGGGGTGAATACAAACTTTGTATTGCCCGCCTCGAAAAGGCGATCACACAATGCCATGAATACGGCATCCTCGGCAAGAACATTTTTGACAGCGGATTTGATCTCGATATCGATATCAAAGTCGGCGCCGGTGCCTATGTCTGCGGCGAGGAAACCGCCCTGATCGAATCCCTGGAAGGCAATCGCGGTAATCCACGTTGGAAGCCACCCTTCCCGGGAGTCAAAGGTCTGTGGCAATCCCCCACGGTCGTCAATAACGTCGAGACCCTGGCAAATGTCCCCTTCATCATCAAGAATGGCGCTTCTGAATACCGGAAGTATGGAACTGAGGAATGCACGGGAACCAAGGTCTATACTATTCTTGGCGACGTTGCCTATCCCGGTCTTTGCGAAGTTGATATGGGCGCCACGCTGCGCTCTGTTATCAACGAACACGCCGGTGGCATGAAAAAGGGATTCAAGTTCAAAGCCGCATTGGTAGGCGGAGCGGCCGGTGTCATCCTGTCTGACCGGATGCTTGACGTCAAAATGGACTTTGTCAGTTTGAACCAATACGCTGCTGTCCTCGGTTCTGGCGCCATTCTGGTCATGAACGAGCATCAGAGTATTGTTGATATGCTGTGGTCGATCCTGCGCTTCTTCCGTCACGAATCTTGCGGAAAGTGCTCACCCTGCCGGATCGGCACCCAACACCTCTACGATCTGATCGGCAAGATCCGCAAAGGTGAGGGCACCATGGACGACGTGGAATTGCTACATACTCTCGCATCGACAATGAAGCAGACCTCGTTTTGTGCGCTGGGACAATCTCCGATCATGGCGATAGCCAGTGCATTGGACAATTTCAAAGACGAATTCATCGCCATCACAAAGAAATAAGATTGAGAGGTTATCCAATGATAAAGAATGTAAATATCTGGCTGGACGGCAGGCATCTGGAAGTTCCGATGACGATGACCATCATCGAAGCCGCCGATAAATATGAAGTTAATATCCCACGTCTGTGCTACCATCCGGACTTACCACCCACCGCCAATTGCGGCGTTTGCGTGGTCGAGGTGGAAGGCAACCCCACTCCCAAGCGTGCTTGTTGCACGCCGGTAGCGGAAGGTATGAAGATCACCACCAATTCCAAAAAACTCCGTGCCTATCGCAAGACCCTCATAGAGATGATCCTCTCTCATCACGATGTCGTTTGTCCCTCCTGTGGTGCAAACAACAAATGTGAATTACAGAGTTTGGCCAATAACTTGGGCGTCGATCCGGACACCCTGCCCAATATTATGCCCAAAGTTCCCGTCGATGATACTTCGCTCAGTATAATCCGGGACGTGACCAAGTGCATCGCTTGCGGACGGTGCGAGACGGTCTGTAACGATATTCAGACCGTTTATGCCCTCACCTTCAGCGATCGCGGCATCGAGTCGCACATCGACACGGCCTTTGGCAGCGGGATGGCAAACAGCCCCTGCGTTAACTGCGGACAATGCACCGTTTACTGTCCCACCGGCGCGTTGCGTGAAAGAAGCGAGATCGATGCGGTGTGGGATGCCATCCTGGATCCGGAAAAACACGTGATCGTTCAGGAAGCGCCTGCCATCCGAGTCTCGCTGGCCGAAGAATTTGGCATGGAACTCGGCACCGTCACCGTCAAAAAGATGTATGCCGCATTGCGCAAGATCGGTTTCGACGCCGTGATGGATACCAATTTTACTGCCGACCTCACCATCCTGGAGGAAGGAACCGAATGCGTCCATAAGCTCAAGTCCGGCAGCAAGCGTCCTCTGATCACATCCTGTTCACCCGGCTGGATCAAGTTTATGGAGACCTATTATCCTGATCTTGCGGATTGCGTCTCCACTGCCAAGTCACCGATGTCCATGTTTGGCGTTCTGTCCAAGACTTATTACGCCCAAGAACAAAACATCGATCCGGCAAACATCGTCTCCGTGGCGATCATGCCCTGCACGGCGAAGAAATTTGAAGCCCGTCGCCCTGAAATGCGTGACTCCGGTTTTCAGGATACCGATTTTGTCCTTACCACCCGCGAGTTTCTTCGCATGATCAAGGAAACAGGTATCGACCTTAAGTATATCAAAGAAGAAGACGCTGATAAAACCATGAGTTTCTACACCGGAGCCGGAACGATCTTCGGAGCGACCGGCGGAGTGATGGAAGCTGCTGTCCGTTCCGCTTATACCCTGATCACGCGCGAAGAATTGGAAGATATCGATATCACCGCCGTCCGTGGTCTCGAAGGTGTCAAAGAAGCTACCGTTCCCATTCCCGGATTCGGTGATCTGCGCGTAGCGGTCGCTCACGGCTTGAGCAATGCTCGCATGGTCATGGATCGCATCCGCGAAGGACTAAATACGACCGGTGAATCACCATGGCACTTTGTCGAGATCATGGCTTGCCCCGGTGGTTGCGTAGGTGGCGGTGGCCAGCCCTATGGCAACAATATGGCGATGCGTGCCCGTCGTGGTGAAGGACTCTATAATGAAGACCGCAACCTACCCGTCAGAAAGTCACATCACAATCCCGAAGTTGCACGGATCTATGACCGGTTCCTCGGCGAACCCAATTCGCCGCTGGCACATCGCCTGCTTCATACCCATTACTTCAAACGCTCGGTCAATAATGGCCAGGTGATCGAGGAAGTTACTCACAAGCATCACTGATAACTTGCAATTGAACAATAGGTAACATAGCAGGATGTCTCGGTTGCATCGGCTTGTGATGCGTAAGTTACCTGTTATGCAGCGGTCGATATTCTGAATAATAACAGCCGGATGAATCAACCGATCCCTCCGGCTGTTCATTTTCCTTCCTCCTTGCTTGATAACCTTAGTATAACCTTAGTATAACCTTACGGCCGTAAGGTTATACTAAGGTTATGAAGCAGGGAGGAAGCAGGAAAAACGAGTAGGAAAGAAGGTAAGCATCGGTTTGGGATGTCTCAATGCTTGGCACACATGATAACTTATGGCATTGCAGGAAATAATGGGGATATTTGTCATGTTTATGGTCTGATGTTTGGCAGGGTAACTCAGCTAAAATCTGCAGCATATTGTAAAGCATTGTCTGATATAGAGATAAAAATGTAAAAAAGCAATCGGAAAACCTTGACAACACGGCACTATAATTTTATATTGCAACCAGATAAAGACATTTCTCCGCGTCTGAGTTTGAAAATGAGTATAAGTAAACGGGAGATATAGAGTTATGTATGATACTAACTACACATCGAGTAATATCAAAGTCCTCAAGGGATTGGAAGCGGTTCGTAAGCGTCCGGCAATGTATATCGGCGGGACGAGTGAGCGGGGGTTGCACCATTTGGTTTATGAGGTCGTTGATAACTCCATCGATGAGTCCCTGGCAGGATATTGCGATCTGATCAGGGTTATCATCCATCATGGCAATATCATAGAAGTGGAAGACAATGGACGTGGCATCCCGGTGGACATACACAAAGAAATGGGCATTCCGGGCGTGCAGGTGGCAATGACCGTCTTGCACGCCGGCGGCAAGTTTGATGACAAGTCATACAAAGTATCGGGCGGATTGCATGGTGTCGGCGTGTCGGTAGTCAATGCGCTTTCCGAATACCTGGAAGTATTTGTTCACCTGAATGGATCGATCCATTACCAGCGATATGAGCGCGGGATACCGGTAACTGGGCTGAAAGTGATCGGAACGACCAACCGGCGCGGGACAACGATCAAATTTAAGCCGGATGAGACAATATTTGAGGGCATCGAGTATAGTTTTGATTATCTTACCACTCGTCTGCGGGAATTGGCTTTCCTCAATAGCGGCGTGAGAATAACTTTGCATGACGAACGCAACGACCGCACTCACGACTTTAAGTATGACGGCGGGATAGTATCTTTTGTGGAGTACCTCAATCAGAACAAAAAACCGTTGTTTCAGAAGCCGATCTATGTGAGTTATGAGAAGCCAGGTCTGTCTTTTGAAGTGGCGATCCAATATAATGAGGGTTATCAGGAAAGCATCTTTAGTTTTGCCAATAATATCAATACCATCGAAGGCGGAACGCATCTGAGCGGTTTCAAATCCGCTTTGACCCGTTCGGTGAATACCTATATCAAAAATGTCGAACTGCTCAAAAATGAAAAGGTTAGCCCAAGCGGAGAAGATATCCGTGAGGGTCTCACTGCCGTGATCAGCGTCAAGATCAGCAATCCACAATTTGAAGGACAGACGAAGACCAAACTTCAGAATTCTGATGTGGAAGGCATAATCAATTCTATGGTTTACGAGAAATTGATGGTGTATTTTGAGGAGCATCCGGCGGAAGCAAGAAACATCTCCAATAAGAGCATCATGGCAGCCCGATCACGTGAGGCGGCTCGTAAAGCACGCGAATTGACCCGCCGCAAATCGGTCTTGGAAAGTGGCTCTTTACCTGGTAAATTGGCGGATTGTTCCATCACCGATCCATCCAAGACGGAACTCTTTCTGGTTGAGGGTGATTCGGCGGGCGGATCAGCCAAACAGGGACGTGACCGATCATTTCAGGCGATACTGCCGCTTTGGGGCAAGATGTTGAACACGGAAAAGGCGAGAGTGGACAAGGTATTGAATAATGATAAGATACAACCGATTATCTTGGCGATCGGCGCGGGCATCGGACAAGAATTTGATGTGACGCGCATTCGATATCACAAGATAATCATAATGGCGGACGCGGATATCGACGGGGCTCATATATCCACGCTTCTGCTGACTTTCTTTTACCGGTATATGCGTCCCATGATTGAAAGCGGCAACGTCTATCTCGCCAAACCACCGCTGTTTTTGGTTCGTAAGGGGAAGCAAAAGCACTATGTCTATACCGAGGATGAACGCGATGCAGCGGTCAAACAGTTAGGCGATAAAGGGGTTATCATCCAACGCTACAAGGGTTTGGGCGAAATGAACCCTGATCAATTGTGGGAGACGACACTGGATCCGGAGAACCGGATATTGATCTCGGTCAAGATGGACGATGCGATAGAAGCGGACAGAATGTTTACCATCCTTATGGGCGACGAAGTGGAGCCGCGCCGTGACTTCATCCAGCAGAATGCCAGATTCGTCAAGAATCTCGACATATAGTGAAGGAGTGTCAAATGAGCGATAAAACCAAGATCATAAACATACAGATAGAAGATCAACTCAAACAAGCGTATCTGGATTATTCGATGAGTGTCATCGTGTCCAGAGCGTTGCCTGATATCCGCGACGGTCTCAAACCCTCTCAACGGCGTATCATCTATGCCATGCACGAATTGAGTCTCAGTCCCGGCGGCCACTTTCGTAAGTGTGCTAAAATTGCCGGCGATACCTCCGGTAATTATCATCCGCATGGAGAGCAGGTTGTCTATCCGACGCTGGTACGTCTGGCGCAACCCTGGAACATGCGTTATCCCTTGATCGATGGTCAGGGGAATTTTGGTTCCATTGATGGAGACCCGCCTGCCGCCATGCGTTACACTGAGGCACGCCTGCAAAAGATCTCCATCGAGATGTTGGACGAACTGGATAAGGAAACGGTGAACTACCGTTCCAATTATGATGAGACCCGCCAAGAACCGGAGGTCTTTCCCAGCCGGATTCCGAATCTATTGATCAATGGATCCTCCGGTATCGCCGTCGGTATGGCGACAAACATGCCTCCACACAATATTGGTGAGATCTGTGATGCCATCGTGGCGATGATCGATAATCCCGCTCTGCAACCGCATGACTTGTTCCAATACGTCAAAGGACCGGATTTTCCGACCGGTGGCTTTATCCTGGGCATCGATGGTATCAAAGAATACTTTGAGACCGGACGGGGAAAGATCATCGTCAGAGGAAAAGCGGATATCGAAATCGCTGCCAATGAACAGGAATGGATCATTATCAGCGAAATCCCCTATCAATTGAACAAGACCATTCTGATCGACAAGATCGTGGATCTGGTCAAAGAGAAGAAGATCGAAGGCATTAGCGACCTGCGTGATGAATCCGGGCGTGACGGAATGCGCTTGGTGGTGCAGGTCAAGCGTAATCACGATGCCCATGTGATCCGCAATCAATTATATAAATACACTCCCCTGCAAGGCACCTTCGGGGTGATCAATCTCTGCCTGATCGATGGAGTGCCTCAGGTTGTCAATATGCGCGATATGATCCTCAATTTCATCGAATTCAGGCATGATACACTGCTCAGGAGGATCAATTTTGAATTGCGGAACGCGGAAGATCGCTTGCATATCCTGGAGGGCTACCGGATCGCTCTGGATAACCTCGATGAAATCATCGCCACGATCCGGGCATCGCAAACCCCACCCGAAGCAAATGAACAACTCCAAATCAAATTCGGCTTGTCCGAGATTCAGGCAAAAGCAATACTGGAAATGAGATTGCAACGCCTTACCGGCTTGGAAAGAGAAAAGATCGAACAAGAATACAAAGAACTGCTCAAAACGATCAAACGCCTCCGCGATCTGGTCGAACGCCGCGATTTGAGAATGGCACTGATGAAAAAGGAAACCCTTGAGATCAGAGAGAAATACTTCAATCCCAGGAGGTCTGTCATCCTTCCCGGCGGTAGCAGCGGCTTGAATATCGAAGACCTTATTGCGGATGATTGGATGGTCGTTACCATCACCCATGACGGATATATAAAACGCCTGCCGATCGATACCTACAAGTGTCAGGGAAGAGGCGGAAAAGGACTGACGGCAAGCAACCTCAAGGAAGATGACTTTATTCAGTATATCTTCGTGGCATCTGCCCATTCCTATATCCTGTTCTTCACCAATTACGGTAAATGCTACTGGGTAAAGGTTTACGAATTGCCCGAAGCCAGCCGCACGGCTCGTGGCAAAGCCATCGTAAATGTGATTAAACTGACTGAAGGGGAAAAGATCCGTGCCTTTGTGACGCTAAAACACTTCTCCGAGAATCAGAGCATCATCATGTGCACCCGCAAGGGTCTGATCAAAAAAACCGCTCTGCCACTATTCTCAAGACCGCGGAGCACGGGACTGAATGCCATCAAACTTAGAGAGGACGATGAATTGATCGATGCCCGGATTTCTGAAGGGAATGACGATATCCTGCTGGCAACCCATGATGGTTTTTGCAACCGCTTCAATGAGAAAGACGCAAGAGAAACCGGAAGATACACTCAGGGTGTAAAGGGGATACGATTGCGCAATGGCGATTATGTTATCTCCATGACGGTCATAAATCAAGAAGATACAATGGAAAACGGAACACCAAGCGGGAAAACAATACTGGCTGTTAGTGAAAACGGTTTTGGTAAGCGGACGGTTATTCCGGCTTACCGCATTACCCGTCGGGGCAGTGTCGGCGTAATAACATTGAAAACGACCATCCGGAACGGTCATCTGGCTGCTCTAATGTTGGTCGATGACAAGGATGACCTGATGATCATCACCAAAGATGGCATGATCATCCGGCAAAAAGTGGCGGATATCTCACGGGTTAGCAGAAATACTCAGGGAGTGAAACTGATCAACCTCAATCCTGGTGATAAAGTGCACGATATTACCATTATTGCCGCAGAACCCGATGATGACCAACTCGACCGTGAAGCCCGGTTATTGAGCGAAAAGACTGAAGCGGCGTCTGCAATGTTGTCTGTTGATACGGCTGACGACGATGTGGATGACATCGAGGTGGATGACGGATTTGATGATGAAACAGATGAAATGGTGGATGAAGAAGATATGGCTTAAGTTTTCAGTGGTAAGCATATGCTTGTTGCTGGCAACTTGCGCGAGCAGCGCATTTTATCCACTGCCTGATAGTCAGGTCATGGTGGATGACACTTTTGCCATTATCAGGACGGACAGCGTGATGGTCGTTGTCCGTCCTGAGTCGGCAATGCTGGATTCTCCTGCCATGTCCCAGAATTACTTTGTCATGCATGTCCAGATCAGGAACCTGTCACATAAGATCATACCCTTGAGAAATATGCAGGTGGCAGTTGTATCTGAGGGTTTCCAGTTTGATCCACTGCCGCTGAATTATCTGCTGCAGTTGTTGCGGCTCGATATGATGGTAGCCAAACCCTTCGATCCACTTGATGCAAAGCCTGCTCCTGTTTCTATCGAGGATCACCAGAATGCTTATGCTGCGCTGATGATGAATTATCTGGTTTTTTCCGATCTTCTTCCGGGTTCAGCCGTCGAAGGATATCTTTATTTTTCCAATTCCCTTAAAGGCGCATCACGCTTTATTTTACACATGGGTCAATGGGCGATTTTATTCGAACGCAGGCAAACAAGTAATAAATAACTTGACAATTTTTGGAAAACCTAGTACTATGCATACTGTGACTGTGGTAAATCAGAATCACAAATAAGGGAGAGTCCATTGCTCATACAGAAGTATTTTGAAACGCGGTTGGGGATGATCGAGAATGCTTTGAAGGGTTTTCTCGGTTTTGACTGTGAACACTCCAAAGTTTTGGTAGAGGCTATGCGTTATACGGTTTTTTCCGGCGGAAAGCGCTGGCGTCCTCTATTAACCATGGCCATATACGAGATGCTGACGGGTCACAAGAAGAATGAAGATATCAAGGATATAGTTCGTGCTGCTTGCACCTTGGAATTGATCCACAATGCTTCCGTTATTCATGATGATCTGCATGTTGTCAATGACCGTAAGGATCGGAGAGGTGTGTCCACCTGTCATGTCAGATATGGTAACGCAACTGCTATCATGGCAGCCGATGCTCTCTACACGCTTGCGTTTGAGGTTATTGGTGGGATCTCAGACAATGCCAAGATTCTGGCAAGCGTGAGAATGCTATCCGATTATTGCAAGACCTATGGAATGATCGGCGGTCAGGCAGTGGATCTGTTAAACAAGCGTAAGATAATGAAACTCAATACATTGAGGTTTATTGACCTGAAGAAGACGGGATCCTTGCTGGAAGCGGCGGCAGATTTTGCATGCCTTATGTCAGATGCTGATCCGGAAACTAGGCAGTTGATGATCAATTATGCCCAAAACTTAGGATACGCACATCAGATCATTGAGGATATCATCGAGGACTACAATCGCGGTGGTGATGATCTTGATTTCACTCAGGACTTTGTACCTGCATCCAAATCCAGTTATACGGGTCTGATGGGTTTTGACAAGGCACGACATACTGTGGAAAAACTCCTTGGAGAGTGTGGCAAGATCATCAAACCATATCCGAACAATGATATCCTGAACGAGTTTATATTGATGATCAAGGAGCATTTGCCATAAGATGATCGATATTCACAGTCACATCCTGCCCGATATTGATGATGGCGCAAAAAAGGTGGAGGACTCGATCTCTCAGTTGCGGCTGATGGCTGAGGGAGGAATCAGCGACGTTTTTCTGACGTCCCACTATTTCCCGGGTCACTACCGGTACAGCAAAAGCGATTATATGTCCAAGTTTGAGACGTTCAGACAGGAAGTAAGACACCAGCAGATCGATATCAATCTACATCCGGGCTTTGAGGTTTTTTTATTGCCTGGCATCGAAGATGACGTCCTGAACATGGGTTTAACGATGGGCGATTCTGCTTATGTTCTGGTAGAGTCGGAACTTAATGGTAAACCCATAGATGCTTATGGTATGATGTATCAGTTATTGAGAAAGGGTTTTAAGCCGATATTAGCACATACGGAAAGGTATGTGGGGGTGATGGTCAATCCCCGGGAAGTATATAATCTGATGATGCAGGATGTCTACATCCAGGTAAATGCCGGGAGTTTATTGGGTTATTACGGAAACAAGGTGGAAAACACAGCATGGTATATGACGGATCAGGGATGGGTTCATTTCATTGCCTCGGATGATCATGTAAGATCATCCTACGAGCATATGTTTGCAGCCAATGTGATTATTGGTGACAATATCGATGAATACACCGCCAAATTGCTATTTTGCGAGCACCCCAGATATATTATAGAAGGTAAAGCCCTCCCCAGAACCTACGTCCGGGTTCAAAAAGAAAGACAATCCACATCCCGAAACTCTCGCAAAAAGAGTTTTTTCGGACGCATCTTCGGATAATGCCAAACAGGATACTTCTAACTGGAGCGACCGGGTTTATCGGCGGTCACGTCCTCCATCGCTTACAAACCGAACACCGGGATCACTGCATTACAGCGTTGGTAAGACCGGGCACGGCCGATCAGAGGATCAGGGATTGGGCGGGTTCGGTGGAGCGAATTCCCATCGATCTTGCCGACATAGGAGGGCTCAAGAAGTTCCTTGAAACTAATTCATTTGATCTTATCTACCACATTGGCGCCCTACGCGGGGGCAGGCCTTACAAGCGCGAGACCTTTTACCAAACAAATGTTATGAGTACCGGGCAATTGGTGGAATCTGCCCTGAAACACGATAGCAGGTTCATATTCTGTTCATCTGTCGGTGTCTTTGGAACGATTCCTGCCGAACTTCCGGCAAACAACTTGACCCAGAAGGTGCCGGACAGTTATTATCACTATACCAAAATAGAAGCCGAGAAACTGATCAATCACGGCATTCTCAGGGGTTTGCATGCTGCCATATTGCGTCCGGCAATTACTTACGGCACCGGTGATTATGGCTTTCCCTATCAGATGGTGCGGATGGTCGATAAACACCAGTTTGCTTTACTGATGAAGAGGAGATGGATCCATCTTTGCCACGTGGATACCATTACCGATGCCTTTCTGTGGCTGCTTGACGGCAACTATGAAAGTGGTCTAACCTTGAATGTCGCTGATCGTGAGCCCGTCCAACTCGCCGAACTGATCAATTTCATATCTCGTGAATTGCATGCCGCGAATTATCCCAAAAGGATGATCTTCGATGAAAAGATCTTCCGGCTGGGTGAACTTGTCTCAAAGTGGATGAAGAGCGAGAAGTGGCTGAGTCGTTTTCAATTGATCTCCCGCAGTTGGTTTTTTGATGTCCAGGAAGTCTATGACATCATGTCTCTAACCGTTAGATATACCATACCTGATTTTCGGGTAGTGATCAAGGATTACCGTAAATAGGATGGCGATCCCGATCATCAGCGACTGGCAGAAGTACTTCATTACTCGGCATGAGGGCTTGGGGTCATCATACGAGCGGATAATGCTGAACCGGAAACTTGATCTGATCCGGAAAAATTACCGGATCCAAAGTGTGATCGAGACCCCGTCTTTCGGATTTACCGGCATATCAGGCATCAATTCGATGGATCTGGTCAGAAACGGATGTAAGGTGACGATCGAGGATCATGATCCTGAGCGGATCGACCTGATCCGTATGATTTGGCAGGAAGTAGGTCTGCCGCTGACGATCACTCAAAATACGGTCTATACCAAACTCGATTATGAAGATAAGTCGTTTGATCTTGCCTGGAATTTCTCTGCGATCTGGTATGTCGAATCCTTATCCGCATATCTTGACGAACTATGCCGTATAACCCGCAAAGCCATCCTGATATGTATTCCCAATCAAACCGGATGGGGCATGAGGATGCAGATGAAGAATGCCCATTATGCCTCCCTCCAAACGGTCAATCTCGAATACATATCCGAATTTCTCATCCGTTCCGAAATGAAAAGAAGGACATGGAAACTGATAGATCGAGATTACATTGATTGTCCGCCCTGGCCAGATATCGGGATGAGCAAGGAGGAATTCCTCCTGCGGATACCTTGGCTTAAACCCATTTTGACCTCACTGGGGATCGGAGAGAAGCCACCTAATCAGGGACAGCAGGATGCGGGAACTTCATCACGCAAGACGCTCTCCTGCCTGGATCACTACAAGGGAAAGGAGCCCTCTTTTTGTGACCGGATGCTGCGACACGCCTGGTTTGAACGCGTTGCCCCGCCTTGGGTAAAGATGTATTGGGCTCACCACCGGTATTTATTATTCACGCCCTGAGCACTGCCCTATGAAACGTCGACAATTATCACTGATCATTGGATTTATCATCGGCATCATCATGATTGGCGCCTGGCTGAAGTATGTAGATATCGATCAAATGAGCGCCTACATCCGCAATGCCGATCACGGCATGATCGGTATTGCCCTTGCCTTTTATGTCGCTGCCTATTTCATCCGTTCCATCCGATGGAACATCCTGTTGCGCCAGAGGGTGACGCTCCCGCTATGGAAGACCTGGATCTTTGTCTGGGGCGGCAATTTCGTCAATTATCTGATCCCGATCCGTTTGGGCGAGTTTCTCAAGGCGTGGTTTATCAAGCGGCATCGCCAGATACCGGTCGCCCAGTCGCTACCATCCATCTTTATCGACAAGTTCTTTGATACGATAGCCCTATTCTTTGTCCTGACCGCCCTCTTTTTTGTTCCGGTAGGTCATTCCAGAGCGATGATCGTTCTGGTATCGCTTCTGATCCTGGTGTTTATTCTGTCGCTGATCATTATCCTGATGGCGATCCTTTACAAGTTGCGGATCATCAATATCATCAACCGTCTGTTCGTCTGGTTACCGAGCGGGTTGAAAGACAAGGTCGCTGCCAATCTTGAAATATTCATCTCCGGGCTCAATATGTTTGAACATCATTGGTCGGTATTGACGGGAGCAGTATTGCTTACGGCGCTAGGTGTGATCTTTGACGGGATCTACTTCTATCTGATCATCCGGGCTTTCGGACAGCACTTGCCATTCTTTATGGTTTTACTTGGCTACACCCTGATCAACCTGTCCTATGCCTTGCCGCAGCCACCGGCTCAACTTGGCAGCAACGAATGGATGATGATCATCATCTTTTCGATCGGATTTGGGTTGACGAACGACAGCGCAGCAGCAATCATGGCATCCGCTCATATTCTGACGGCTTTTATCATTGTCCTGTTGGGGATGATCGCCTTTGGTGTATCGGGCTTCAGCGTATTAAAAACGATTATTAAGGGAGAAGATATAAATGCAAAATGAACAGGATTTGATCAAACAAATCGAAGATCTCAGCCAATGTCACCATCGATTGTTGAATGAGATAAACAAGACCATCATCGGACAGAAAAGAGTCATCGAACAAGTCATGACCGGCATCTTAGCCAACGGACACATCCTGATCGAGGGGGTGCCCGGATTGGCGAAGACACTGCTGATCTCGACCATTGCCAAAGCACTTGACCTCACTTTCCACCGCATCCAGTTTACACCGGATCTTATGCCCTCGGACATCACCGGAACCGATATCCTGGTCTCGACCACGGGTTCGGAAAACAAGCAGTTTCAATATATCCGCGGTCCAATTTTTGCCAATATTATCCTTGCCGACGAGATTAACCGCACTCCACCCAAAACCCAATCCGCTCTTCTTCAGGCGATGCAGGAGTATCAGGTCACTGCGGGAAACAAGACCTGGGATCTGGATCTGCCGTTCATCGTGATGGCCACTCAGAATCCGATCGAGCAAGAAGGCACGTATCCTCTTCCTGAGGCGCAACTTGATCGATTCATGTTCTATATTGACATCGACTATCCCGATTATGAGGAGGAGATCCTGATCGCTCAGACCACCACCGGCATCGATCGTCCGGAGATCACGCCAACCCTCAAAGCCGCCGACATTATCCGCATCCAGCGTGCCATCCGGCAGTTACCTGTCGCCAAACATGTCTATGAGTATGCCGTCAAACTGGTTCGTTCCACCAGACCAAACCGTTCGGAGGCGACAGAGTATATCAATAAATGGGTAAATTGGGGAGCAGGACCCCGCGCCTCCCAATACCTGATCTTGGCAGCTAAGAGCAAAGCCGCTCTGGAAGGGCGTCTTACCCCTTCTGAGGATGATGTCCGATCCGCAGCCAGGATCGTGCTCCAACATCGCATCCTGGTATCTTTCGCCGCGGAGGCGGAGGGTATCCGATCCACCGATGTCATAGCGCATCTTTTGGAGTAATTATGAAAAAATACTTCGTTCTACTTGGATTGATCTTACTGATCGTATCCGCCCACTGCCTTGACCGGCGCTTCATCAATTTTATCGCTCACATCCGTGGCGTGGAGGCAAACCGTATCCGGGTCATCGACCAGAACCTCCTCGTCAATAGCAGCCACCGCGTCTGGATATACTCGCTATTCAATATATGGTCACCCCGATTGGAGACGTCATATTACTCCGTCTATTCCATCGAGGACCTTGATCTGATTGGAAACCGCCATCTATATATCTGCTCACGCGAGCCTACCAATTCCGTCGTTGAGATCGACTCTCTCAATCAATTCGGCAAGATCCTTTTTCCCTACACAATCACCGGCGACAGGATCACCCGCGAGGGATCTTTGCTTTATGTCGCCGACCGCTTCAAAGGTATCGATATCATGGATATCGGCAGTGGGGGAAACCGCGAGCTCAAATCCACCTTTTCGGAGAAATGGGGAATTGTCGATTTTATCGCTCAATACCCATATCTCTATGCCCTGAACGATTTTGGATTGGTCACGGTGGATATATCCGAGATACCGTTTCCCATATCCCTGGGAACCAATTATGAGATCATCAATGCCACCCGGATAAGGAAAAATGGCGATATCGCGTGGATCGGCGCGCAAAAATTACTGATTGCCATCAATATCCGTGATCTCAGCAGACCCGTCCTGGTCAACCAATACCGCTTCCCTTATGATATCCACGACATCGAGATCAAGGACAACCGGATTTTTGTCACTTTGGGCATCGGCGGAATACGGATCCTCGATATCCGTAATCCCTCCAGAATTGATGAACTTAACTGGATCAATACACCCCATCCGGTTTTTGATGTTGCCCTGCATGACGATTACATCCTGGTCGCCCTGGGCAGAGAAGGGTGGGTCATCTACCACTATCGCTGATCACTCACTTCCTCCCTGCTTCATAACCTTAGTATAACCTTACGGCCGTAAGGTTATACTAAGGTTATACTAAGGTTATCAAGCAAGGAGGAGGGGGTGCCGGAATGAGAAGAATATGGTGATGAACGGGATAAGAGGCAAATAAAACAAGTTTACTCAAAATATGATCAGGATATCGGTATCACGCTGAAAAGCAGTTGTTTACAATGTTATGACCGGTTTATGAGACAGTGAGGGTCAGATGCGCAAAAAAACCATTATTGAAATGAGAAAAAAAAAGTGTT
>CAYZZE010000021.1:0-23670 GCA_964482845.1 uncultured Candidatus Cloacimonadota bacterium | reverse complement strand
AACCTTACGACCGTAAGGTTATACTAAGGTTATACTAAGGTTATCAAGCAGGGAGAAAAGTGTCGTCCCTCACAAGTCAAGTCACCCCTCTGAATTTTTCTAAGGTCTTTGTAATGACATTCCTGCCGATAGATCGGCTTGCTTTTTTTACCTCGGGTTTGCTCCGAGATCGTCCCGGGTACTCGAATCGAACTCAAGAGAAAGGTGGGATAAAAGCGAATGGATGGATATGGTAAAAAAGCACCCCGTCAAATCCTGGGGATCGGACAGGGTGGCAAATTACTATTTTTGGAGGCGGAGGGATTACTTTTCTTCGTCTGAATCGCAGCAGCAGGGGTCATCTTCGCAGCACGGTTCTTCGGATTCTTCGGTCTTTTCCACGACCTCAATTTCGATGGCGCCTTTGACGATCTCAGGATAAAAATCATCGATGTATTCTCTAACCGTGGTCTCGATATCCGGGTTCTTTTCGAGGATCTCTTGGGAGAAGGCAACCTTGACGCTCAGATTACCGAGCGTTTGACGAATATTAACGGCTGGCTTTTCGCCATATACATTGTTCAAAAATTCGGGCAATGATTTGGCAAGTTTGGCGGTTCCCTGGATCTTCTTGAACACCTTATAACCAAAGTAGGCGGTCAAAGCGGTTCCTCCCAGGATAAAGACGGTTTTGAAAAATTTCTTCATGATTCTCTCCTTGTATTATTTATAAATTGATTTGATCCGACCCCAAGAACGGTTATGATTGAAAGTGGGCATCATGATTGCCGCATCGTTTTGATGGCGGGGATTGATGGAGTATTCACCCATGCTATAGACGACCACCCCGGTGATGGAACTGAAGTTATCGCCGATCTTGGGATTGAGAATGTTGCCGTAATCATTGAATTGACCGGAATTGACAAAGCAGTGGCCAGTGCCATCCGTGACGCTAAATCTCCCCCGGTTGCCGAATATCTGGGCACATGTGACATTAAGCACTTTTACCAATACCCCTTCGTATGCCTCGACTTCGCCGGCACGCATCAATTGACCGGTGGTAACATTGACCGGAGTGGGCAATTGCCGGTTGCGGTCGATGATGTTCAATTGACTCAAGTCCTGAATACAGGTCATGCCAAAGATCTCAGAAACGGTGCCGCGTACTTGCACTTTATCGCCAATGTTAACGCGGTTGTTGCGATCGGAGATTAGGATGCCGCGCCAAGGTCCGCTGGCGGTTTCGCTGATAAAGAAACCCTCTTTGCGGTAGTTGGTAGCGGTAACTATACCTTCGACGCTGACGATCTTGCCGACATAAGGCGACGGATAACTATTGTCCATTCCCGGATTAGTAGCAGACTGTACATCGTATATACTTAACCCCCATACGCTTAATGAAAGCAAAAGGAGCAGTGTGCTTACTATAATTTTCATAAAGTTCCTCGCGGGGGATTGGGTATTGTATCCCGCTTGTTTGTCAAGGAAAATATTACAGTTCTTTCTTGCTTTTACTGTTGACCGTATCGAATCTGGATCCTGGCGCTGCGCAACTGCTTTTCCATCCATTGATCAAACCAGTCCGGATCAAGGTTTTCGATAAAGAGGTCTCTCACCAATGCAAGGTCCGTAGCCGGAACTTTTAGGATCCGGGTCTTTTTGATGATGGGGACGACGATCAGTTCATCAAAGGTGTATGGTTCGATCCGGTTTTTATTGTAATGGTCTTGCATGACTCTAAAGAAGAGGGATCGTGCGGGTTTTCCCAATATCTGCAGGTCATAGGATGCGTCAGTGGTAACCATGACTTTCGCTTTGAATCCGGAGGGATAGGAATAACTATTGGAGCGAAATGCATCCATCCATCTGCCGGCAACCTGTCTGGTGAGATCAGAGCGACGGCTGTCCATGAGTTCTTTGACGATTTGAGGGCGGACTTGATCCAGTTGCTTGAACTGCCGGGATTGATTTTCGGTCATGACGATGACCATCCAGCTTTGCAATTCCCTGGAATACATGGGTTCAAAGATGTGTCCGGCTTTGTGTTCGGTTATGTTTTCCCGGATGGCGTTCATAATTGCCGTATCCTTGATCCACAGAGAATCCCTGCCGAGGGGATTGGTTTTATGATATTGCCAGCCCAGTTCGGAGGCGGCGGTCTGTGCGCCAAAGCGTCTGGTCAATTCAAGCACTCTTTGAGTTTCGTTAGTTCTGGAAGATTCGATGGTCTGGCTGCTGGGCAGGGGCTCGATCACGATCTCATGTAGTTTATAAAAAGATTTGGTCCTGTCCTCCACCCTATGGATGATCCACTTGCCACTTGCTTCCAGAGGTGCGGTAAAACTACCGGAAGGGGTCGCATCCAGTAGTTTCCGTATCGCCAAGTCAAAATCGGATACACGGACAAAACCAAGATCTCCCCCGTTAGCGGCGGTAATGGCGGTGGAGTATTGACGAGCAAGAGCGCCAAAATTCTCGCCGCTGAGGAGTTTTTGGTAAACGGAGGCAATATCTGCGGCGGCTTGAGTGATGTCGGATTGGCTTACTTTGACAGGTATCGTAATGTATTCCAGAACGAAATATGGTTCCTGGCTGTAATTGCGCAGATTAGCCTGATAGAATGATTCAATGTCGCTGTCGCTGATCATGACGTCATGGTCTTTGGGGTCAAAGATCACCCAGTCCACATCTGCGCGGGTATTGATGATACGCTTGATCAGCCGCTGTTCCGCTTTACTCAGCAAGACCGTTTCGATCAGGTTCTGTTTTAGTTTTTGGACAGGGATGTAGTATTCAAAGTATTGCCGCTTGAGGAGAGTCAGATCCACTGGTGTATTAAAATTGAGGGACTGGATATACAGATCTTTATCAAACTTGCCGTCTGTCTGAAAAAGTGGGGAAGTTCTGATGTAAGCGGGGATGCGCAAGGAGAGAGTGTCCAATACTTCCTGTTCACTGCTGCGGATATCGTATTTCTCAAAGTGGTTACTCAGTATGACGTGCATGGCGATATGCCGCCAGGTGTCCCGTTCCAGTTTTTTCTTATCATCATTGTCGGGGCGGCGTCCGTATTCGAACATAAAGTTCTCAAAATGTCCACGATACGCGCCCATGAATTCCTGAAGAGAGATCTCCCGGTTTTCTATCCTGCCTGCCATATTGCGATTGGGCACTGCACAGGCGGTCAGTATGATCAGCAGGGTTATGCATAGGATGATAGTTTTCATGGTAGTTCCAAAGATTTGTTTTGTATTTCCATTAGTTTTTGCCATGCCTCGATCGGGGTCATTTTGTCCAGATCGAGATCCCGGATCAAAGTGATGATCTCATCTTTCTGATCCACTTTATCGAGTAGTACTTCAAAGATCTCTGTCTGTGGTGATTGTCGGTTGAGCCGTTTTTTGATTTGGGCGGTGAGACCCTGGGGGCTTAACTCGTGTTCTTCAAGGTTATGCAAGATTTCTTTGGCTCTTTTGATGATGCGTTGTGGAATGCCTGCCAGACGGGCGACTTGAATACCATAACTTTGATCTGCACCCCCGCGCTCGATTTTGCGCAGGAATATCATCTCATCGTTCCATTCTTTGACGGCGACATTATAGTTTTTAATATCGGAGTAGATGTTCTCCAGCTCGGTGAGTTCATGATAATGTGTGGCAAAGAGGGTAAGCGTCTTTGTATGTTTCTGGATGTGTTCGATGATCGCCCAAGCCAAACTCAATCCGTCAAAAGTGGATGTGCCCCTGCCAATCTCATCCAACAGGATCAGAGATGAGGTGGTGGCATTGTGCAAAATATTGGCGGTCTCGATCATTTCCACCAGGAAGGTACTCTGCCCATGGGCAAGATTATCGGATGCGCCCACCCGGGTGAAAACACGGTCGAAAATCGGCATATAGAGTTGTTTTGCCGGCACGAAGGAACCCATTTGCGCCATGATGACCAATAGCCCTATCTGCCTGAGATATGTCGATTTGCCTGCCATGTTCGGACCAGTGATGACGGCGATGTTGGTCTCCGGATAGTGCAGCTCCGTGTCATTGGGGATGAATTCTTCATTTTCCAGCAGTTTTTCGATCACCGGATGTCTGCCTTCCGTGATGATCAAATGCTGTTCGCTGGTAAAGAGAGGACAGCAGTAGTTGTTTTGCCAGGCGATAAGAGCGAGATTGGCAAAGGTGTCGATCTCTGCCAGGGTATCGCTCAGGATCTGGAGGCGGGGGAGGTGATTGATCAGGTCTGTCCTGAATTGCCGGTAAAGTTCGTATTCCAGGTTCTTGATCCGTTCTTCGGCGCTGAGCACTTTGGCTTCAAATTCCTTGAGGCGGGGAGTGATGTAGCGCTCGGAATTGACCAGGGTCTGTTTGGGAGTATAATAATCAGGCACTTTATTCTTGTGAGTGAGGGTTACTTCGATATAGTAACCGAATACCTTATTGTATCCCACCTTCAGAGATGTGATGCCGGTCTTCTTTCGTTCGTCGTCTTCCAGCCGGGCGATCCAATTCTTGCCATCGTGGATGATCTGAATTAAATCATCCAGATCACTGTGGTAACCGCCCTTGAAGATGCCACCATCGGTGATAGTGATTGGCGGTTTCTCACAGATGGCATGATCGATCTGCGTGACAAGATCATCAAAGCCGCTCAATTCGTCGATCCAGCGGTCAAACAGTGGCTCCGCATAATTGTTCAGGACTCCTACAAGGTCGCTACAAACAGCCACGTATGATCTGAGCGCCAGGATTTCACGGGGATTTATCCTATTCGCGCCCAGCCGTGAACCAATGCGATTAACATCGCCAATGTCCCTCAGGATCACACGCAGGTCCTTGAGATAGGCGGTGTTTCTGATCAACGCTTTTATCATTTGCTGTCTTGAGAGGATCATCGTCATATCCATCAAAGGATGGAGCAACCATTTCATGATCAATCTCGAACCCATCGGGGTCAGTGTATCATCCAGCACCGAGATCAAACTGCCATACCTGTTACCGAACCGGATGGACTTGGTCAGTTCCAGATTACGCCGGCTGATCTCATCAAGTTGCATAAAACTGGACAGAGAATAGTAAGACATACTATTGATGTGGGAAAATTCATCCTTATAAAGCGATTGGACATAGGAGAGGGCAGCACCGGCAGCCGTGGCAGCCAGACGTTTATCATGGACTCCAAAGCACTCCAGGGAGGTAACCTTGAAGTGACGTTTCAGTGTCCTGAGCGCTTCCTGCGTTTGATACTGCCAACTGTCAAAGATCGTAACCGTAGGTTTGTTTTCCGGTAGATGATGCTTGATCCATTGCTCACTCATGCTGGAATTAACGATCAATTCTGCCGGTAGCAGACGAGCCAGTTCATTGCGCAGGTCATCACTGGTCAGTTCGGTAGCAGTAAAGGAACCAGTGGAGATATCCAAACTGGCAATGCCGATCTTCTTATTAGTGTCCTCCCAATAAAGAGCAGTTAAATAGTTATCTGCTGATGAGGAAATCAGAGAGTGATCCAGGATAGCACCCGGAGTAATGATCTCAGTGACTTCCCGCTTAACCAGGCCAACTGCTTGTTTGGGGTCTTCCACCTGTTCGCAGATCGCTACTTTGAGCCCTGATTTGATCAGCTTATCCAGGTAGATGTCCAGGGCATGATAGGGAAATCCAGCAAGTGGAACAGGATTGGCGTCGTTTTTGTTTCTGGTGGTGAGAGTTATGTTCAATACCCGCGCTGCTTGGTGGGCATCCTCAAAGAAGGTCTCATAAAAATCGCCCATGCGAAAAAGGATCAGTTTATCAGGATGGGATTTCTTTACTTCCAAATACTGCTTCAGCATGGGAGTGAGCTTAGATTCTTCTGGGGGTGACTTGGATTTCATCTATTATATAACTCCATATCGCATTACAGTGTTGTCAATTCTCGAAACTCAATTCCACCACCGGATCATTTTAGAATGGTAACGAAACACTCAATGCCATTATCTATCAAAACTGCTCGGGCATTATCCGCTTCCACTCTTTGGGCAAATGGTCCGCACAGGACAACCCAGGTCACTTTATAGTTTTGTTTATCTTCATAATATGCACTTGCAATACCCAAACCCCGAATTCGACCGACCAATCTTATCGTATTCTGTTCATTGCTGAGCCGTCCCGCCTGCAGATACATCCCGCTTGTGGGCTTTGCCAATAGTTTAAGTTCGTGGGGCATGGGCAAAGTAGTTTGGGTGTGACTGCTGTGACCTATCTCGGTGCTTCCCTGCTGGATTTCACTGACGATAGGCAGATCGGAATATTCATATAGAAATCCCAGATCGATGGCGTTCCCCTGCCGGGATCGCATCTCAAACAAACGATCTTCGATCTGATAGGCAAGCTGGGACAGTTTGTTGATCTTGTAACCCTGCTCATATACGTGCAGAGCGTCCTCGATGCTGCCTTGATGTTCCAAACTAAGTCCCAGTTTGTAATGGAAATACTGCTGGTCTGTGGGATAATCGTCGAGGGCTTTTAATTTATTCAGCGTAGAGACAGCGCTGGAGTATTTCCTTTGCCGGATATATGCCTCCGCGATCAGGTAATGTGCTTCCTCAATGTAATCACCTCTACCGGACAATCGCAGATAGTTTTCGGCATTGGTGATGGTGGGGTTCATATCACCATCCTGATAAGCGCAAAATGCCTGCCAATACAAACGTTCAGTGATATCGGCATGGGTAATTTTCCTCAGATGTGCGCTCGCTTCGGCGATCTTCCTGTCGAGGATAGCGTTTTTTGCCAGCAGGAGCAAGCCCAATTGTCCATAATAGGTTTGAGGGAGGGTTTTGACCAATTGATCCAGTTTGGCGGTCATATCCACCGTGTCTTTGTCGATAATGGCGGAGTAGTAAAGGATAAAGGCACGTTCGGTGTCATTATTCGGTTTCAGTTTTAGCAGTAGTGATGCAAAATCATTGATTGCTCCGCTTTGATATTGTGCTTCGGCATCGCTGAAATCCTTACGCAGGTTTGACGATAATGCCGGACAGCAGATCAATATGAGCAACACTGCCAGGTATCGGGCAAAAGAATGGGCTTTGGCATTAAGATGCGTTCGTGGCGAAGGATTCGGTTCATCGACAGAGCTGAGCATCGGATGTTTGAGTTTGCTCATCGTCATATCGGCATATTCAGTGAATTCAGGATGGCAGGATGATCATCAATTGCTCATCGAATTGAGCATGTCTTCATTGGTAGGGGTCGCCTGCATCTTTTTACGAAGCGTCTCAATACCCTGGATCGGACTGATCGTCTTGAGGTACTTGCGCAGGACATACATCCTGTTCATTTCCTGTTTGGTGAGCAGCAGTTCTTCACGGCGGGTGCCTGATCTGACCAGATCGATAGCCGGATAGAGCCGCATATCCGAGATACTACGATCGAGCACGAGTTCCATATTACCGGTGCCCTTGAATTCTTCAAATATGACTTGATCCATCTTACTGCCGGTATCGACCAGGGCAGTGGCGATGATGGTCAAACTTCCCGCTTCCTCCGTATTTCTGGCTGCGCCGAAGAATTTTTTGGGTTTGATCAAGCCATTGGCATCGATTCCTCCACTCAATACCTTTCCACTGGAGGGAGTGATGTTGTTGTAAGCCCTAGCCAGTCGGGTGATACTATCCAGAACGATCACCACGTCATGTCCGAGTTCGATCATCCGCTTGGATTTTTCCAAGACCATTTCACTCACCGCCGTATGATTTTTTGGCGATTCATCGAAGGTGGAACTGATCACTTCGCGGTTTCCCGGCTTCAGGATCTTTTTCATTTCCGTGACCTCTTCTGGTCTCTCATCGACCAGGAGAACGATCAGATAAACTTCCGGGTGATTGGTCAGGATTGCATTGGCGGTATCTTGCAGAAGAATGGTCTTTCCGGTGCGGGGTGCTGCCACGATCAATCCGCGTTGTCCTTTGCCGATAGGAGTGAAGAGGTTAATGATCCGGGTGGAATAGTTTTCCTGATTATGCTCCAGATTCAGCCGTTCGGTGGGATAGTAAGGCGTCAGGGCATCGAAAGAGCGGACGTCGTTCAAACGGGAGGGGGAATTAAAATTCACCGCTTCCACCCTCAGGAGGGCGAAATACTTCTCGCCTTCTTTGGGAGATCGCACAGGACCGGAGATCATGTGACCGGTCTTGAGATTGAAACGGCGGATCTGGGTAAGCGAAACATAGACGTCATCGCGTCCAGGATTGTAATTGTTTTCTGCAAACCTCAGAAAGCCGAAGCCATCATCCATTATCTCCAAACAACCGGTGACATGTGCAAGCCCTTCCTGAGCTGCCTGAAACTCCAGCATCCTAAAAATGAGTTCATCACGGGTCAATTGCGTGTGATTGGGTACTCCCAGTTTTTTGCCCAATTTGGTCAATTGGGCTTGGGTAAGGGTAAATAGATCGTCTTCTATTGGCATTGTTTTTCTCCTATTGTTTCTGACTAATTATAAATAAACGGCTGGCGCTGGCACAACCGATGTCATTGATCCTGCGGCGTAACTCATCACTTTCATTCATCAGTTCTTCCGCATCTTCCATGCCACCCAGACGTTTCTGCAACTCCTGGCAGTTCTTGATCAGGGATTCGCAGTTTTTTGCTTCTTTGGGATTATCTACCGGAAAATAAAAATCATCCACCGAGTGTGTTTTAACCGGGAGTGTATTGACCAGACCAATGATCTCTTGCTGGTCGAAGGTGTCCCTATGGTATATACCGGTCAGCCTGTCCAATTTGGCAAACCAATGGTGCAATTGAATATGGGTCTGCTGCGGAGGGGTCTGAAGTCCATCTTTATACATCTCGGCGACGATAAAAAAACCGCCCGGTTTTAAGACCCGCATCAGTTCATTGAGAACCTGAACCAAACGTTCCATATGATGCAGGGAATTGGAAATGCAAACGGTGTCAAAATATCCATCTTCATAATCCAATGCCTCCAGATCCATCTTATATATCTCAATGTTGTTTTCCGGAAACATCTTCTGCGCATAATCCACATTCTTCTGATTGTTATCTATGCCGATGATATGAGTATAAGATCGGAAGTACTGTTTGATCACCTGGATGAATTCTCCTCTTCCGGTCGCCGCGTCCAAGACAATTCCAGCGTCCAGAGATGAGAGTTTGCCGAATATTCGTTGCATGGGAATTTCAAACCTCACTTGTATATTATGTGATGAGTCCGCACAAACGTACCACCCGCATATTCGACGATCTGGAATAGCGCCGCAGTTGCCAACTGCCATCACAATGCGATATAAAAATAAGGCACCGCTTTTAGTCAAGGAATTCTTTTGTTTCTTGCGTTTTCACACTCTTGCCTGATGCATATTATTCTTATGCAAGGTCTTGCTTAAAACTTGATCTTGCTATCTATAGAGCGGATACCCGCTTATCATGATGTTCCCGTGCAATTTACGAACCTTAATCCGATCAATCGTCAGCGCATCATGGAGCGTGGGCAGTTCCAAACACCCAAGCATCGACTGCTTACCACCCAAGATGACATTGCCATAGAATAAGATACATTTGTCGATTAATTGCTGTCTCCAAAAAGCACTGCTCAAAATATCTCCGCATTCAAGCATCAGTAGGGTGTGTTTCCGTTGATAAAGTTCACCCAGGACAGCCCTCAGATCCAGTTTGTGCCCACGACATTCCACCGTGATCAATTCCGCCCCCAATGAACTCAAGAACTCCTGCCGGGCTGGGTTTGCTTCACCGGCATGAAAGATATATGTTTTTTGCTGAGAGAGGGTAGCCACGATCTTTGAATCCAGCGGTATTTGCAACGCCGGATCGAGGATCGCCCGGGCAGGATCGCGAAAGTACTCTTGTGAACCCAATCTGACATTCAATTGCGGGTCGTCATGGATAACGGTGTTTACACCTGTCAACACCACATCCGCTTCACTGCGCAATTTGTGGACATATCTGCGGGAGAGAGGATTGGTGATCCACCGGGATGAGCCGTCTTCCGCTCTGAACTTGCCATCCAGAGATAGCGCCGTTTTCCACAATACGAATGGGCGGCGCTGGGTGAGATAGATCAGATAACACTCCAATTGTGCGGCGATCACTTCTTGCATAAATCCACATTGAACCTCTATGCCGGCGTCCTGTAATTGCTGTATGCCTTTTCCCGCCACCAGGGGATTTGGATCAGTGATCCCGATAAAAACGCGTTTGATCCCCGAGCTGATGATCGACTGGGTGCAGGGAGGTGTCTTTCCGTGGTGGGCACATGGTTCCAGCGTCACATACATCTCGGCATTCGTGGCTTGGAAATTGAGTTTTTTGAGGGCATTGACCTCGGCATGATCCGATCCGTACTGCTGTGTCCAGCCCGTGGCTTGGATGGAGCCATTGCGCACGACAAGGGCACCCACAAATGGATTGGGTGAGCATTTTCCCCTGGCATTTTCTGCGGCTTTGACCGCTGCGTGCATCAATTTGGGATCATACATCGCTTTATGGTAAGTCCAGGTTTTGTTTTGCCGGTTTAAAATCCGGCTGCAATTCCACCGCTTGGCTCCAAATCTTACGGGCTTGTTCGCGTTCTCCCATGCCATACAGGCAGGCACCCAGATTATTCAAAACGACGGGATTGGCTGGTTCGATCCTATCTGCTTCTTTGAACCAGTTCAAAGCAAGATCGTATTTTTGGTCTGCCATGTATATCAAACCCAGGTGCAGAAGCGGCATGACCCAATTGCCGTCCAATGCTGCCGCATTCATATAATCGTCCCGTGCTTTGAGATCTTGCTTTGCCCATTGATGATAAATACCGTAATAATAGTGGATATCGGCGGTGTCGGGATAGATATCTTTGATCCGGTAGAGGATCTTTTCCGCCTGCTCAAACTCTGCCTTGGCCATTTCGGTCGCAACCTTGGTGAACAGGTCGTTTTGAGCAAAGTAATCTCGCGGGGTTCCCTTGATATGCTGCCGCACCAGCCATTTTTCACCATCTTTCTTGAGAACCAATGTCCAATCATGCTTGTTATTGAGTTCCAGATATACGAAAGCGGTGTTTTGCTCGTTTGCCAGACCGCAATTGATCACATAGTGTGATTTGCATTTGACCAGTTCCGGAACGTTTTTCAGGATTGCGGTAACATGATCTTTGGCATCGGGAATGACGGTATTTTCCGGGTAAAAAGCATAGAGTTCATCCCAGCGCCGGGCAATGACAAGATCAAAGAACTTTTCTGTCACGCTCTCCGGATCAACGATCGCCGAGAATGGCGTTTGAGTGGTGATATTCAGCCGCTTGAGCAGATAATCCAGGGGAAACAATGCCGGTATCTTGTATTGCAGCAGAAAGGACATCATATCCTCAGGGTTCTGCTGCGATATCTCATACGCTGACCTGCCATCCAGTTGAACGAGGGGCTGATGGATCCACCGGTCGACCATCAGGAGCATAAAATCGTGCAATTCGGTGCGCGAATCAACCTTGCAAGATGGAAAAAGCGCTTCTCCATCCGGGGGGGGCTGGGTGGCATAATGACATTCGCAGGGGCATTTTAGATCCACTCTCAGTTTGTTGCAACACCGGTATCCCAGCTCCTTTCCGATCCTCAGGCAATAGCGAATTTGTCGTTCGTCCCGGCATTTCTGACAACGTTCATTCTTGAGTGCTAACAACTTAAATCTCCGATCAGCGCCGGCATCCGGCGTTTGTAAGTGGTTTGTTCCATCAATTTCTTTACTTTGTCGATCTTATCCAGGCAGATACTGTCGTCCACCGGTGCCAGAGGAGGCGTATGTTCTGTCAAAAGCCAGAGGATCTCATCCAGTTCGGCATAAGTGATCCCCATTTCTTCTTCATCCGTTTGTCCGTGCCAAAGGTCTGCACTGGGATGTTTTTGGATGAACGCCGGCGGGATGTTCATCATCTGAGCCAATGCTCTCACTTCCGTTTTGTAGAGGTGGCCGATCGGCTCAAAAGCACAAGCGCTGTCGCCATGCTGCGTAAAATAACCGGTCAGCAGTTCACTGCGGTTGGATGTGCCCATGACCAGCGCCTGATAAGCGGCGGACAGATCATACAACACGCACATCCTGATCCGTGCCATCAGATTGCCACGTCGCAGATTATTCGCATCACGGGCATATTGATCGAGGTATGAATCGACCGTGGAAGTAACATCGATCACCTCATAAGCGACACCGATCTGCTTTGCCAGTTCTTTGGCATCTGCCAGATTGACCGGATTGCTTTCGCGGTATGGGAGCATCACGCAACGGACATTTTGCTTTCCGACCGCTTTAGCCGCCAGCGCAGCCGAAACCGCCGAATCCAAACCGCCGGAAAGACCGATGATCAATCGACTGATACCGCTCTTTTGAAGGTAGTTGCGGATGAATTTGATGATCCGCTGTTCTTCCGCCGCCAGATCTATCTTTCTCACTCTCTATCTCCAGTTCTTTCATTACGTATGCATCAGAACTCGAGCACTTACTTGCAGGATGATCGCACACGCTGATGGCATTATTTTGGGATGCCTGTTTTTGGTCAAGTGCATATGTGATCATCAGGGGATGGTAGGATGCTATCGCTATGCCGTTCATTTACTGGCAATGAACTTTCTTGCAGATTACAATGCAGTGCCTGTGTCCCGGTTACACATCTTTATCCGCAATGTTTTTATCATCCTTGTCACCGGTATTAAAACACCGATCTACATATCTTACGGCTGTGTGATATGAATGAGACCATTGCGGATACCGGGATCATCAGATATTGAGATTGCGAAAAAGCAATATCATCCGTCTATCCGGCGCTATCAGATGTCAGGCGGTGGTTTCAACCTCAGATGTCAGGTGATGGTTTCAACCACCATTTCGGATCGTGCGAGTGCAGACAACCCTACTGGGTTTTAGACATTGTGAGGACTTCAGTCCGAACGAGAGACATTCTGCCATCGTACTAAAAGAAGGATTCCTCTCCAGCGGGAGGGGATTTCTCTCGGACTAAAGTCCTCAAAAAGCCCGGATGATCTTGCATGCTGATCGATGGTGGCGTTCCAGACGGTGACCGAAGTCGCCGCCTAACTTCTGATGGTTCTGGAAAAGCGAAAGGTTCCGTCTGACAAACAGTTTTTTTGCCATAGTGTCAAAACTTCTAATTGTTCAGCGGTAGGATATTATTGCCCTGCTTGCATCCTGCTTGGTAACCTTAGTATAACCTTACGGTCGTAAGGTTATACTAAGGTTATACTAAGGTTATCAAGTAAGGAACAAGCGGAGGGAATGGCATTTTCTTGACAGTATTGGGGTGCGTGGAAAATGGCGTGAAAATCAATGGTTTCTGGAGGAACCGATGCTGAGACAGGTATTACTGTCCAAAATACACCGGGCAACGGTGACTGAATGCGATCTCAATTACAATGGCAGCATAAGCATAGATACATTGTTACTACGACTGACCGGGATGTGCGAATACGAGCGGGTGGAGATCTATAATCTCAATAACGGAGCGCGTTTTGCCACTTATATTATTCCCGGACGGGAAAATTCCGGTGAGATCGGGATCAATGGAGCCGCGGCGCGTTTGGTCCAACCCGGCGATAAGGTGATCATACTGAATTATGGTCTGGTTGAAGATAAGGAACTTTGCGGCTATCAGCCGGTCGTGGTGGTGGTTGACGAGCAAAACCGTCCCGTTTGATATGCAGGTCATTGAAAGTATCGCCCAAATGAGGTCTCGGCGGGAACAGATCGAGACCAGCCGTCCGATCGGATTTGTTCCGACGATGGGCTATTTGCATCCTGGTCATCTTTCGCTGGTGCGGAAAGCGCGGGAGGAATGCTCAAGGGTAATCGTTTCCATCTTCGTAAATCCGGCACAGTTTGGCGAGAATGAGGATTATCAGAGTTATCCGCGGGATTTGAGCCGCGATCTGGAGATGTTGGCACCTTATGATGTGGATTGTATCTTCTGTCCGCCGTCAAGGGAAATGTATCCTGACGGCTATCAGACGTTTGTGGAAGTGGAGCGATTGTCCGATAGGTTGTGCGGCGCCAGTCGTCCGGGACATTTCCGGGGAGTGAGCACAGTGGTTCTCAAACTGGTCAATATCGTTGGATCCGATCTGATGTATATGGGAGAGAAGGATTATCAGCAATGCGTGGTGTTGGAAACGATGCTGAAGGAATTGAATCATCCTTGCCGGATCGTCCGTTGCCCGATAGTCCGGGAAGAGGATGGATTGGCGATGAGTTCGCGTAATGTCTATCTTGACGTGGACGAGCGCAAACGGGCGGTATGTCTTTATCAATCCATCCAATTGGCAAGAAAACTGCAACGTGAAGGCAAGGATAGAGCGGAAGAGATCATAGCAGCATTGTCGGATTTGATCCCTTTTCATGGCGGCGAAATCGATTATATTGCCATAGTGGATGATGTATCGCTGGAGCGGGTGAGCATCGTCGGCACAAAATCAAGGTTGCTATTGGCGGTCAGGTTTGGCAAGACCCGCCTGATCGACAATGGAGCGATAGGATAAGAATGCGAAAGTGGCGGAATTGGCAGACGCGCTGGACTTAGGATCCAGTAGGTTTTACCTGTAGGGGTTCGAGTCCCCTCTTTCGCACCATGAGTTATTAAGATAAGGAGTAATAAAGAACGTGCAAGTTGACATCAAAAAATTGAATGCCGTCAAAAGCGAAATCACGCTGACCGTCCCAGCCGATCAGGCGGACAAAGACTATCGCAAATACTTCAATAAATCCGCTGCTGCGGTGCAAGTTCCCGGCTTCCGCAAAGGCAAAGCGCCGATGGCGATGGTGGAACGGAGCCACGGAGCCCGGATCAGGGAATACTTTGTGGAGATGATGACCGAAACATCCTTCCACGAGGCAGTAAAAGAACACAACATAGAATTCCTCTGTATGCCGGAAGTGACAAAGATCGACTGGAATCCGGGGACTGATCTGACGATCAACCTGATGATCGAGAACGAGCCGGAATTCGTATTCAATCAGCTCGAAGGATTGATCGTGCCCTACAAGCCCTTCACCTTGGAAAAAGACGTTGAACGCTATCTGGCGGAACTGCAGCAAAAGAGCGCGATCATGGTGGAAGCCGAAGATGAAATCAGAGAGGAAGATGAAGTGCAACTGGAATTCCGGCTGGCTGCCAAACCGGGCGGAAATTTCTGGACGGCAGAGATCCGGATGGAAGAGAATGATAAAGATATTCAAGAAGCCCTCATCGGAAAGAAGATCGGTGATACGGTGCAAATGGAATTATCTGCTGAGCGTTTATATCAATTGACCCGGGAAGAAGGTATGGCTGGGTCCGCTCCGGCTGACTATACGCTCATGGTCAATTCCATTCGCAGAAAGCAGATGCCCCAGATCGATGACGAATTTGCCAAAGATCATGAATTTGACGATCTGGCACAGATGCAAGCCCAGATCGGAGAAGAACTGGCGGCGCTAAACGAGCAGAAAAACGTCTATATCAAGCATCAGTCGATCCTGGCCATGTTACTGAAGGATAATCCTTTCGAACTGCCAAGGAAGGCAATCAACTATCTGGTGGAACAAGAAATGCGAAAATACACCCAGATCAAGGATCCGCAATACCGTGAGTATTTTGAATACCAGATCCGGTATGAGATCATGCAGGATATGATCAAGACTTATCTGCTCAAAAACTTGATCGCCCAATATCCTTGCGAAGTCACTGACCACGATCGGGAGGAATATATCAAACACATAGCGATCCTTTTGGATACCACGGTCGGGGCATGGAAAGATAAGAATCAGGAAGGCTTGGAGAAAAATGTTTTCGCTGATGCGATACATGAGTTCACCGTCATGAGCAAGATCGCCGCCACCTGTGAATTTGTGGAAACAGAAGATGAACCGGAAGTGCTGGAAGACGATGAATTTGAAGTCATGCCCGATGAATCTCAGGTTCCATCTTCCGGCAAAGAAGATATAAATTCCGATAGATACAAGGAGGAAGCATGAGTTTTATCCCTATTGTGATCGAACAGGTCGGCCGTACTGAACGTGCCTATGACATCTATTCCCGTCTGCTCAAAGACCGGATCGTCTTTATCAGCGGCGTTATCGAGGACAATCTGGCAAATTCCGTGGTGGCACAGATGCTTCATCTGGAAGGTGAAGACCCGGATAAGGATATCTTTATGTATATCAATAGCCCCGGCGGGATCATATCCTCAGGTTTGGCGATCTATGATACGATGCAGTATATCAAGCCACGCGTCTGCACCATCTGTATTGGACAGGCGGCAAGCATGGCAGCGGTCTTGCTTTCAGCCGGAGCGGAAGGTAATCGGACCGCCCTGCCCAATAGCCGGGTAATGATCCATCAGCCCATGGGCGGGGCTCAGGGTCAAGCATCGGACATCGAGATCCAAGCCAAAGAAATACTCTATCTCCGCCATAGGATGAATGAGATCCTACATAAACATACCGGCAAGAGTGTCGAACAGATCGAGATCGATACCGATCGCAATTTCTTTATGAGCGCACTCGATGCTAAAGCATACGGGATTATCGATGAAGTCATCACCAATCGTAAATAACTTGACAAAACTCCAGACCAGGGAACGAATAAGTCCATGTACACAAAATATGATGCCCAGCATTGAATCAAAGGAGGTATATCTTGGATAAGAACGCTCGCAGTTGTTCCTTTTGCGGGAGATCGGAACTGGAAGTCCAGACACTGATCAGAGGAATAGCCGGCAATATCTGCGACAGTTGCATCCAGATGTGCCATGCCATCGTAGTGCCCAGCCGGGCATCGGCCAGCATGGAGGATTTTGAACTGCCTCTGCCCAGCAAAATAAAAACTTACCTCGACCAGTATGTGATCGGGCAGGAACGTGCCAAACAGATCATATCGGTCGCCGTATATAATCATTATAAACGCATCTTCAAGCAATCACCGGATGATGGGATCGATCTGGAGAAAAGCAATATCCTGATGATGGGACCCACAGGATCAGGTAAGACATTGATCGCTCAGACGCTTGCCCGATTCCTCAAGGTCCCCTTTGCCATCAGCGACGCCACTACTCTTACAGAAGCGGGATACGTCGGTGAGGACGTGGAAAACATCCTTGTCCGCTTGTTGCAGAATGCTGATTATGACGTGGCAAAAGCGGAAAAAGGCATCGTCTATATCGATGAGATCGACAAAATCTCAAGAAAATCGGAAACTCCTTCCATCACCCGCGACGTCTCAGGCGAAGGCGTCCAACAGGCACTGCTCAAGATCCTCGAAGGCACTAAAGTAAATGTCCCGCCCAAAGGCGGACGTAAACATCCCCAACAGGACTTTATCGAGATGGATACAACCAATATCCTGTTTATTGCCGGGGGCGCATTTGTCGGATTGGACAAAATCATCCACGAAAGAGTGGATCAGAAAGCGATCGGGTTTGACGTCAAACTGGGCAAACGTAAGGATGATTCGCATATCTACGAAGAGGTCAATTCCCACGATCTGCTCAAGTATGGATTGATCCCTGAATTGATCGGACGTTTGCCAGTGATCTGCACTCTCCACGAACTTACGGAAGAAGCGCTGATGGAGATCCTGCGAACCCCCAAAAATGCACTCTGTAAACAGTATCAGAAGTATTTCGAGATGGACGGGGTGAAACTGGAGTTTAAGGAAAGCGCTCTCCGGGAAATTGCCCGCCTGGCACTCAAACAAAAGACCGGTGCCCGGGGTCTTCGCTCATTGATGGAGCGCTTTATGCTCAAAATAATGTATGATATTCCCGATCAACCGGATATCCAAAACTGCCTGATCACCAAAGAAGTGGTCGAGGGCACCAATGAACCGGTTTTCGGTCGGAAAGAACCGATTGGCAAACACGGTAATCCGGTCGAAAAAAACGAATCCGCCGGTAAGAAAGCACAAAACATCTAACGGGGAGATAATATGAAGCGCATCACCCTACTTATCATGAGCATGGTAATTCTGGTACTGGTGACCTCCTGTTTTGAGGATGGTACCCTCAGAGTTCGCAACCGCACCAATTCCCTCGCCTGGTTTTCAGTAGATTTCAATCCCAATATTTACCTTGAGTCGTTCAATAACTGGTCTCGGGATTACAACTCCGAGCGAACTGTCCGGATCGACTACAACGGCTATCACCTCTTCTCCGGCAGTATTCAGGCGAGCGTCAACCTGGGCCGGATCACCAATTTCGATATCGTTTCCGACGGTGGTGCGATCCGCATCAACAATCAGACCACTCTGACCATAACCCAGGTCTATCTCTCACCCAATACTTCACCGGTTTGGGGTAATAACCAACTGACAGGGAACATTATTCCGGGAAGCAGTGTTTTATGGACTGTAGCCCCGGGCAGCTGGGATATCAAGGTGGTAGATTCCAATGGCGATGACTTTTTCCTGATGAACCGCAATGTTCCGCTTGACACCACGGTAGACGTGTATTTCACTTACGGAAAAGAATGGCAAAGCAGCGATTGCAAACTTGCAGGTTTTGATCCGGACTTTGGCATCAAATACAATATCGAACAGAAATAGATATTCAAACCATCAGGAGGACTGCTGATGCCTGTCAAAAGGATGGATCCTCCGTGGTCTTTGCAGTATAAAATACAGGAGCAATCATGACTCGAGAGATCACCGCCCATCGCCGTCAACAACTCATGGAGATGTTGAATGATGGTGACAATGTAATTCTTTTTGCCACGCCGGATGCCAAACTGCAGAAGTTTAAGCAGGATAACATTTTTCTTTACCTGACCGGAATAAATTCTCCAAATCTGATCTACGTCTGCGGTAAGCATGCTGGTAAAGCCAACGATATGCTCCTCATTGAACGCAGCGATCCGGAACGCATCGTCTGGGAAGGTGAAAAACTTGGTTCTGAGAAAGCCAAAGAGATCAGCGGGATCGAGCGAATTAAGTTTGTGGATGAGTTTTATAGCGTCCTCACGGGGATCTGCGACCCAGCGAAAAAGATTTATTCTAATCTGGGTTACGTGGCTCTGGACAGACCACCCAGTTATTCCATGTTCATGCTGGAACCGGTATATAAGCGCTATCCTCATATCGTGATCGAGGAGGTTAATAACCTTGTTACCCCATTACGAAAGATCAAATCGGATTGGGAGATCGCCCAACTACAGAAAGCGATCGACGTCACCGGCGAAGGGATTCTTGATGTATTCGAAAGTGCCCGCGTCGGTATGATGGAGTATGAACTGGAGGCAAAGATCTATTACCGGATGCAGCGCAGTGGATTGATGCACTGGGGTTTTGCTCCGATAGTAGCGGCTGGGATAAATGCCGCCACTTTGCATTATGATAAGAATAACTGTCAGGTGCAGGAAGATCAATTGGTGTTATTGGATGTGGGTGCTGCTTACAACAACTACAGTGCGGACATTACCCGTTGCTTCCCGATCAGCGGCAGTTTTACACCACGCCAGAAGGAGATGTATTCGATCGTCCTGAGTGTGCAGCAACAGATCATCAAGATGATCGCTCCCGGGGTCACGCTTTCTCTGCTCAATGAGCAAACCCGGGAACTACTGGCCAATGAACTTGTCCGCATCGGCAAGATCCGGGAACAAGATCAATTGAGCAATTATTATATGCATTTCGTTAGCCATTTCCTGGGTATGGACACCCATGATCTGGGCGGCAGAGAAGCCATTCTTGAACAAGGTAATATCATCACGGTGGAACCAGGGATCTACATCCCGGAGGAGAATCTTGGGATCAGGATCGAGGACGACATCCTGGTCACGGCGGATGGTCATCTGAATCTTTCCCACAAGATCCCCAAAGCCATCGACGAGATTGAAGCGATCCGGCAAAAGGCGCTTGCACGATGAACCGCAAAGCAATTTATCCCGGCACTTTCGATCCCATCACTCTGGGGCACCTCAACATCGTGGAAAAGGCATCGCATCTCTTTGACAAGGTGTATTTGGCGGTGGCGGATTTTACCGGCAAGGCAATGATGTTTGATCTGGAAGAACGTAAACTCCTGTGCGAAGAAGTAACAGCACATCTGTCAAACGTGGAGGTGCTGAGTTTTCACGGATTGGTGGTGGATTTTGCCCGCGGTCTAAACTGCTGTATCATGATCCGCGGGATGCGTGCCATGAGCGATTTTGAGTATGAATTGTCCCTGGCTTTGACCAACAAGAAACTGGAGCCCTCAATCGAAACGATGTTTATGGTGCCTAACCTGCAGTATATGTATATGTCATCTTCATTGATCAAGCAAGTGGCAGCGCTGGGCGGTAATCTGGATGATTATGTTCCGCCCCAGGTTCGTGACGCGTTAAAACTAAAATTGAGGAATCATGGCAAGGGCTAAAGACACACCCAACCAAGAGAAGGAACAGATCTCCGAACGCAGTTTACCGGCTGATATCAATGCTGAAGCGGCCCTGCTCTCAGCGATGCTGATCGATGCCGAGATCGTATCAAAAGCGCTGGAAAAGATCAAGGAAGAGTTCTTTTATCGCAAAGCGCATAAACTGATCTTTCGAACGATGCAGGAACTCTTTATCGAGAATACCGAGATCGATGCCCTCACCCTGATCAACCGGCTACAGCGATACAACCTGCTCGAAAAGGTCGGCGGCATACCATACATAAATGAACTGGTCAATTTTGTGGTTTCCAGCGCCAATTTTGATTACCACTTCAATATCGTGTGGGATCAAGCGCTGCTTCGACAGATGATCCTTTCCTGCAACCAGATCATAGAATCGTGTTACTCAGCCAGCAAACCCGTCAAGGATATCATCGATGAGGCGGAGCAATCCATTTTTGCCATTGCCGAGATTCCCAAACATCAGGGTTTCCAGAGGATAGGCGATCTCACGCAGGAAGTGGTAACGATGATCGACACCGTCGCCTCCACGCGCATTCCATTGATCGGCGTTTCCAGCGGTTTTGCCGATCTGGACAAGATGACGGGCGGTTTTCGCGCCGGTCAATTGTGTATCGTCGCCGCACGTCCGGCAATGGGAAAATCTGCTTTTGCCTTGAATATGGCATCCTATGCCGCCGTGAATCTGAACAAGAAGGTGGCGATCTTTACTATGGAAATGAGTGCCGAGGAATTGATCCTGCGCTTGTTCAGCACTGCCGCGGAAGTTAGCGTGGACAGTATGCTCAAGGGCTTTGGCATGAATGAAGAGAGATTGACGCGTGTCTCCCAGGCATCCGATGCCCTGAGCGGTAAACACATCTATATCGACGACAGCGGAACCAATACCCCCCTGGAGATCAGAGCCAAGACCCGGCGCTTACAAGCTGAACTGGGTGGACTGGATCTGGTGATCATTGATTATATGCAACTTATGACATCAAACAGACCCCGTGACAACCGGCAACTGGAGATCTCGGAGATATCACGCGCCATAAAGATTCTGGCAAAGGATCTACACTTGCCGGTGATCGCACTCTCCCAATTGAACCGCATGCTGGAAAACCGTGAAGACAAGCGTCCCCGTCTGGCTGACCTGCGCGAATCCGGTGCCATCGAACAGGATGCCGACCTCGTGATGTTCATCTATCGTGACGAGTATTACAACCCGGAAAAAACGGAGAAAGCCGGTATTGCCGAGATCATAATCGGTAAAAATCGCCATGGTCAGACAGGATTTATCGAACTCGGTTTTGCCAAGGAATACACTCAATTCCGATCCGTCGATACTTCACATGATTTCTAAGTTTTTTGCCGTCATCGGCGAATACATAGTTTTTATCGGTCGGGTCTTTTTTCGTATCGGTTTCTTGATCCGGCGGCGTTTTGAGATCCTGATCCAATGCAAGCGGCAGGGGATCGATTCTCTGCCCCTGATCACTCTAACCGCTGCTTTTACCGGATTGGTCACTGCCCTGCAGGCGGTCTATCAAACGAGAGGATATATCCCGGTGCAGTTCATTGGCGTATTGGTCGGAAAATCTACGATGATCGAATTGGCGCCGGTTTTGACCGCACTCGTCCTCACCGGCAAGATCGGAGCAGCGATAACCGCTGAGATCGGGACGATGCGCGTGAGCGAACAACTCGATGCTTTGAAGACACTTAGCATCGATCCCAAGGACTTCATATTTTTGCCCCGGATCGTGGCAGGGCTGATCGTGATCCCTCTTTTAAGCATCTTTGCCATGATCGTCGGGATCGGTTCCGCCTGGTATTTTGCCTGGTTGCGCCATGGCATCCATCACCATACTTTCTTTACCGGGATGAAGAGCTATTTCTTGCCCTCCGATCTCTGGGGAGGCGTGATCAAGTCATTCGTTTTTGGTTTTGTGATCACCACCATTGGCTGTTTTGTCGGCAACCGAACCTCCGGTGGTGCAGAAGGTGTGGGGAAAGCGACCATGCAGACCGTTGTCTATGCCTCGATCCTGATCTTGATCTCGGATTTTATCGTAGCTGCACTGCTATTCAATAGTTTATGAGACAGCAGGATGAATAGATTCGCCGTGAACTTCTTTGCCCTCGTCATCATGATCCTGATAACTGCCTGTCCCTCATCACACAAAGACGCGGAAACGCAAGCGCTCGATCCTATTCATAAGATCAGGGTCTATACCCTGGATTGGCATCAAGACAGCGGTTTTATCACTGCTGTGGCTTCAGAATTTGAGCGGAATCAACGGTGCTCGGTGGAGGTCGTAACTTTTAAGAGCACTGCGGATCTGATCGCTGCCATCGAATCTGCCAGTCCTTCGGATTCGATCGATATCGTTTTGGGGCTGGATAATACCTTTGCCATTTCGGCTGATCTGAGCTCCTTTTTCATTACGGAACATGGCATAGTCATGAACCGTATCGAGCGCAGGATACGCAATGACGCCGAACCATTCATGATCCCCTATGCCCATGGTAATCTGGCTTTGCTTTACAATGACAAGGTGATCGCCGATCCGCCCAGGACATTCGGCGAATTGCAGGATTCCCGCTTCATGAATCAATTGATCACGCTCGATCCTTCCCGCTCGGGTATTGGCAGATCGCATCTATTCTGGACGATTGCCCTCTTTGGTCAAAACGGATTTGAGCAGTTATGGGGCAGTTTACGCAAAAACGTCTATCGTCAGGCGGACTCGTGGAACGAAGGGATCGAGATGCTTCAAAAAGGGCAGGCGGGACTAATGATCGGCTTTTCCGGGACTGCTATCTGGCTGTCAGAACGGCAGCCTTCGGAATCGAGGGTCAAGGTCTCTCGCTTTAAGGAAGGCAGTTTTCAGTATGTGGAATTCGCTGCCATCCATCGTAATACGCCATATCCCGTTATGGCGCGCAAATTTGTGGAACACTTGATCGATCCTGTTACCCAGCTCCATACGCTATACAAATTGGGTTTATTCCCAGCCAATGAAGCGACCACCATGCCTGTCAAATTCTCTACCGTACCTTTTACCTCCTACGTTTTGAATGACCGCCTGGTTAAAGATACACCCAGAGAAAATATCGAGACCTGGCTGAACTTTTGGGAGCGCTTGTTTTCTTATAGTTTCGTTAGATCCCGTCCCCCTGCATATCGTGCTTTTCCAACCTGAGATCCCTGCCAACACCGGAAGTATCGGTCGTCTCTGCGTGGGCTGCGGGGCGGAACTGCACCTTATAAAACCGACGCACTTTCT
>CAYZZE010000020.1:0-23977 GCA_964482845.1 uncultured Candidatus Cloacimonadota bacterium | reverse complement strand
ATGCGGATCAGTCCCTTCAACGGACACTGGGAATTTCACCAGGGGATCGATATTGCCAATGCCATCGGCACTCCGGTCTATAGCACGGCGATGGGCCGGGTGACGGAAGTTACGTATGACAATGGCTATGGCAAATATGTTCGGATCAACCATGACAACGGGTATGAAACGCTCTATGCTCATCTTTACAGTTCGCAGGTGAAGACGGGCGAATCCGTGCGTAAGGGACAGATCGTGGGGCTAATGGGTAATTCGGGCAGGTCCACCGGTCCGCACCTGCATTATGAAGTGATCTTTCACGGTGGCAATATCAATCCCGTGGCATACCTGAACCGGATCGAAAACGACCTCTACGTACGCCGATGAACTGTCCGGTCAGCCGAGCCTGGCTTTTTACCGGGCACTGCCCTTCCTCCATTGTATCAGGTTATCACAATCTGAAGGAAAGCGATCTCTTGATCGCGGTGGATAGCGGACTGGCGATGATGGAAGATCTTGGGCTTAGCCCGCATCTGATCATCGGTGATCTGGATTCGGCGAATGAACTTGCGATCGGGAGGGACTATCCCGGGGTACCGGTTTTACGCTATCCGACCGCCAAAAATGAGACGGATACGGAATTGGCGGTGTTGTGGTGCCTGCAGCAGGGGATCGGGGAGATCGTGATCTGCAATGACCTTCAGGGAAGGTTCGATCATGCTCTGGCATTGGTGCAGAATCTACTCCTGGCAAGGGACAAAGGCGTTTACTGCCGGATCGAAAGCGCGAATCAGGTGGTCTTGCTTCTGGATCGGGAGACGGCATTGCCCTATCCGGCCGGTTCGATGCTGTCGCTGATCGCATTGTCGGAAAAGGCGGAATTCGAGGACTCGACGGGATTGGATTATGCGATGAGCGGGGTCATGCTGTATAGCCATCTGTCAAGGGGTATCAGCAACCGTATCAATAACTTGCCTGCCATCGTACGGTTGCGTGGAGGAAAGGTTTTAGCGGTTTTGACCATTTTATAATTGACAGAAATTAAAACCCTGTTAATGAAGGACATGAATATAAGGTGGAATGATATGCTTGATAAACCCAACCTCAATGACATTGCCTTTGAGACGGCTCTAACCAAACTGGAGGGGATCGTCCAGCGCTTGGAGCAAAGCCAGGACAGTTTGGACGAAATGATCCGGTTGTATGAAGAAGGGCTGAATTATGCCAAACTATGCCGCAGCAAACTCGAGGCGGCAGAGACCAGGATCAACATACTTTCCGGCAATCTGAATAGCCCCCCTGCAAGCGAGGAAAACAATGGATAGTCGCGTGCTGTTTAAACGGGACATGAAAGAAAAGCAGGAGCAGGTCAATATCATCCTCGACCGCTTTTTGCCGCGCAAGGACGAATATCCCAAAGAGATCCATAAAGCGATCCGCTACAGCGTCTTTGCGGGTGGAAAGCGCCTCCGTCCCTATTTGACCATGATAACATATCAGTTGTTTAAGAAGGATGTCGAGTCGGTGATTCCGGTGGCGGCCGCCCTGGAGATGATCCACACCTTTACCCTTATTCATGACGATCTCCCCGATATCGATGATGACGATTACCGCCGGGGCAAGGAATCCTGCCACAAAGTTTTTGGTGAGGGGATCGCTCTGCTGGCCGGCGATGCGCTTTTGGTAAGCGCATTTGAATTGATCACCTATGCCGAGATCGATCCGGCGATCCGAGTGCAGATGATCCGTGAATTGGCGAAGGAGATCGGAGTCAGCGGACTGATCACCGGTCAGATGCTCGATATCGAATCCGAAGGCAAGAAAGTGGACAAAAAGACCTTGAACATCATTCACGAGAACAAGACCGCCAAACTGATCAAACTCAGCATCCGCTTCGGCGCTCTGGCGGCGGGAGCATCTGAACTGGAATTGAAGGTCTTGGACGATTTTGGCAGCAAGATCGGGCTTGCCTTTCAGATCATCGACGATCTGCTGGATATTGAAGGCGATGCCGACGAATTGGGGAAAAGCATCGGCAAGGACGCGGAACACAGCAAAGCGACCTATCCGGCGCTTTATGGCATAGAAGAATCGTGCCGGCAGGCAGAGACCTTGATCGAACAAGCCAAAGCGGGCATCCGTAAGTTTGGCGAGCGCGCCACCCTGTTTATCGAGCTGGCGGACTATCTGCTCAAGCGCAAATCCTGATCAGACAGGCGGATGAAGATACTTTTCAAACGCCTCAGGGCGAGTGCACTGCCCCCGCAACAAATGACGGAGCACAGCGCCGGATTTGACCTCAGCGCCGATATTGGCGAAGCCGTGAACCTAATGCCGGCAGAAATCAAGACCATTCCAACCGGCATTGCTGTCGCCATCCCGATCGGTTTTGAGGCACAGATTAGACCACGCAGCGGTCTGGCATCCAAGCATGGCATCAGCATTGTTAATAGTCCCGGCACGATTGATGGGGACTACCGGGGCGAAATCAGGATCATCCTGGTCAATCTCGGAAGCGAGGTTTTTGTGATCGAACCCGGTATGCGGATCGCCCAGATGGTCATTACACCCGTACTCATCCCGCAATGGGAGGAGACGGATATCCTGCCTCCCACAACCCGGGACGATAATGGCTTTGGTCATACCGGCTGTTGAAGATAAGGGATTTTGATGGATATCGTGAATGAGATAAAACGACTGAAACGAGATAAGAATGCGGTGATCCTGGCGCATAACTATCAGGATATATCGATTCTGGAAGTGGCTGATTTTACCGGCGATTCGCTGCAACTATCAATGCGGGCACGGGATGTGGACGCACGGTTCATTGTGTTTTGTGGAGTGCGGTTCATGGCGGAAACCGCTGCCATCCTCAATCCCGGCGTCAAGGTTTTATTGCCGGTGGCGGATGCGGGATGCCCAATGGCGGATATGATAACTGCCGATCAATTACGTCTGCTCAAAGCGCGACATCCGGGAACGGTTGTGGTTTGCTATGTAAATTCCACGCTGGAGGTCAAGGCGGAGAGCGATATCTGTTGCACTTCATCCAATGCCGTCAAAGTGGTGCGTTCCATCCCTGCGGGTAAGCCGGTCATCTTTGTCCCCGATCAGAATCTGGGATCATGGGTTGCCCGCCAGTCCGGACGGGAGATGATCATCCACAGCGGTTACTGTATTGTGCATCAATGGGGATTCAAACTTTCTGATGTCCGGTGCATGCGTCAGAGATATCCCGATCACACTCTGATCGCCCATCCTGAATGCACGGGCGAGATACTTGATAATGCGGATGGGGTGATGTCCACCAGTGGTATGATCGAGTATGCCCAAGGGCACGACCGGATCATTTTTGCCACGGAGGTGGGGCTCATCGATTTTCTAAACCACCGATATCCAAACAAGAGTTTGATCGCGCTAAGCCGACGGGCGGTGTGCCAGAATATGAAAAAAACCCGCCTTTCAGATGTCCGTGCTGCGCTGCTTTTTGAACAGCATCTGATTGAGCCGGAGGCGGAGATCGCATCGCGGGCGCTGGTATGTCTCGAACGAATGCTGGCTCTTTGATCGATATCAATGGCTACCGGCGGGTGCTCCTGCCGCTGGAAGGCAAATACATCTACCAGCCGCACTTTGGACATCCGGTTACCTGTGCTGCGGCTTTTTTGCAGAAATGTGTGCTGCAGCATAAATCGGAAACCGATCTGGAAGTCATGGAGCTGGGGTGCGGCAGCGGCATCATTGGGATCCTGCTGGGTTTACAACGTCCTGGCTGGCGGATCAGCGGGATCGATATTCAGGCGGAACTGGTGGAATTGGCAGGGTATAACGCCAGCCTCTGTTACCTAAATGCCGCTTTTTCCATCGGCGATATCCGATATCCTGAGAAGTGGGGCGATAGTTTTGACCTGATCGTGACCAATCCTCCCTGGATCAAAATGGAAGCGGGGATCATCAGTCCTGACCGTTCCCGTGCGCTGGCACGTACCGAATTGCTGTGTTCGATGCTGGATGTGATCAGAGCATGTGAGCACATACTGCGTCCCGGCGGCAATGCTTTTGTTCTCTATCCGGTATTCCGGGCAAAGGAATTCAAGGCAGCGCTGGCGAATTCTCTGCTTGACACGATCAAGATCATTCCGGATAAGGACATGGGAAAGTACTGCGTCTTCCATCTACTCAGACGCAATAAAGCAGATAGCGCGTTGAACCGCACAAGAGGTGTCCAATGAAATTACACTTTACGTTTTTACTGGCAGTTGCCGCCCTGGCATTGGTTGGATGGACGATAATCAATTATGTGACTGCCGATTATGCCCAGGGCAAGTTGGATGAACTGACCTCCTATCCACTGATGGCATACGTGCCTGATTCCACCGCTGCACAGGCGCTATCCGGCGCCTTGGTCATCCATCCTGCTGTGGACAGCATCCGGATACAAAGCGGAATGGATGCGAGCCGCGAAGTGATTGAGAGTCATTCCTTGAATATCATGCCCGATCTTTTGGCAAAATTCAATCTGCCGGACATCGTTCACATCCATCTGAACAGCGCTCATCAGATGATCGGACAGCGCGATTCATTGTTGGCATTGATCGGAGAATACGTTCATGCCGATGACATCGAATCCCATCCCGCATTGTGGAAAAAGATCATCGGCGAATTGCACCAGATAAAGAGATACTCCCTCTACCTGAATGGATTTATTGCACTATTGATGCTGTTGCTGGTCACTTTTATGCGGCTGAATTATGAGAATCTGCAAGTGCGGCTGCGTCCATACCGAAAGCGCACAGTGGTCGATGAAATGAGAGAAAAACGGACTCATATCCGGCATATTGTGTTGATGCTGTTCATTCCCCCTACGCTTAGCCCCCTACTTTATTACATCCTGCTATATCTCAACAAGATATCGGTATTTCTCGATTGGTGGATCTTTGGCTTGCAATTGATCGTATTCATCATTGCTTCGATCATCGTCATCATCTCGGAAAAGACCTATGAACAGGCAGAACTTCTGCGGACCGATGAACCTGCCCCGACTCCGTACGTTGAACCCGATGGATGGGATAACGCCGCTTCCGGGAGCGATGAAACACATCCCTAACCTTCTTACGGCATTTCGGATCATCCTGGTTCCGGTTTTTTTGTTGGTGATCGCCAGCCGATCCATGGAATACCGTTTCCACCTCGCCTTGTTGATCTTTGTTATAGCAGCCGTTACCGATTGGCTGGATGGCTTTTTGGCACGGCGCTGGGATATGGTGAGCGATTTTGGCAAGATCGCCGACCCTTTGGCAGACAAGATGCTGGTGTTATCAGCGCTGGCGGTATTGACCTGGGCTTCTCCTTTTGCCATATCCAAAGCTGTCTTTTGTATTATCCTGTTCCGCGAGGCATTGATCACTGTCATGCGCGAGATCTACCAGCGGCGCGGAATAGTCGTTCCCGCCGATCACTTAGGCAAACTGAAGACAGTGATGCAAATGGCTGGTATCCTGGCGGCTTTGTCATTGTGGGCGGCGCTCAAGAGCCAGCCCCGATGGGTGGTAGTAAGCATGAACATCTGGTGGTGGCTGGTGGCAGGCATTACTCTGTTCAGCGGAATGAATTATCTTATCCACAATAGAGGGCGCTAATGGAAAGCGTCCCTACGGAAGACAAAGGTAACCATCAGGATGCAATGTTACAAAGGAGATGTCATGCATAGGATTATGATGGTTCTGACTTGCCTTTTGATCCTCATCGGATGTCGTGGACAGAAGGCAGGATCATCTGCGTTGAGCCAGCGTTATAACAAGTTTGATGAGATCATTGATACTGCCAAGCCGATCGCCTTTGGCGAGGACTATGACGTTTATGTCTTCAGCGGTTCCGGCAACTGGAACCGGCTGGGGGATTTTTTACGCTCCACCATCGAACGCGAGATGTTCATCGTCTATAATGAGCGTTACTTTGACCTGCATCTGGCAGAGATTAAGGACTTTGACCGCCTTACCAAATTTCGTAATCTGGTTTTGATCGGGGATCTTTCCAGCGGGGATGCCGTTTCCCGTCATATCATCAATACCTTGAGTGCAGAGCATGTCGAGCGTGTCCGCCAAAGCGGCGGAGAGATGTACATCGCCAAGAACCGCTGGGTGCGCGATCAGGTGGTATTGTATCTTTTGGCGGAAAACGCGGAAAAACTCGAGCAACTTGCCATCGCCCAGGCAAACAACCTCTTTTCCATCCTGCTCAAACGGCTCACCGAAAGGATCGCCTACCACACCTATCTGACCAAGACCATCGCTGCTGACTTTTGGGAGCAATTTCCTTTTTCCTTGCAGATACCCGAGAACTACCGGCTCTACTCCAATGACAAGACCGGACGCTTCCTCTCCTTCCTCTATCGTGCCAGACAGCCCAACCGCGAGATACCGGATAAATTTGTCTCGATCTATTATGAGCCGATGGAGACGGACAGTGTCGATAGTGACTGGCTGATCACCGAACGGGCGGAACTGGCGATGAAGTATTATGACGGCGATGTCTTCGATGCCCATAATATCAGGCGCGAACGCTTTACCCTGGCGGGTTATGATGGCTGGCGCATCGTCGGTCCCTGGGAAAACCGCAATCACTTGGTGGGCGGAGGATTCCAGAGTTTTGCTTTTTGGCACGAACCCAGCAAGCGCGCTTATCTGATCGACAACAGCGTCTTCTTTCCCGCGGGTGATAAACTCCCGCTCCTGCTCGAATTGTATATGATATCCGGGACTTTGCAGATCAAGCGATGACAACCGTCGCAAAGCAGATCATGCCACCCATGGTTCGTTGTGTAAACAACGTGCTCTGGATGGCTTTTATTTTTTTTGTGTTTCTTACCGCCTGCAGCAGCAATACGTCGCGTGGTATGCCGCCACAGATCCCGCCCTCCAATCCCACTTTTCGATCGCAGTTCCTCTTTATCACGGGCGATTATCATTATCGGATCGGTGACCTGCATGGCGCCGACTACCTATTGCGCGAAGCGTGGAAAAGCGATCCCCAAAGCCGTACTCTCATGAAGCATCTGTTATCCGTCAATGCCGACCGTTATCATCAGGGTTGGATAGATGCGGCATTGGTGACTGGTCTCATCGATACCCTGCTGGTAAAAACCGTATTTGACGAGGAGATGCTGATCATGGCGATCGAGGTCTTCAGCAAGATCCCCGATCCCCTCCGTCAGAGTGAATTGATCGATCTTTACATCCGGCGCTATCCCCATGCCAATGCTTATATCCGCAAACTGATCTACGAATTTGATCACGAGGGCACCATCAACTTGAAACTTATGGATCGGATCCGTTCTCTCGCGGGCAATGATGCCGGCGTCCTGTTCTATCTGGCAAGAATTTACAGCATTACCGAGATCCCGCCGGCGCTGGATCTTCTCCGGCAGATCCACAGATTTACCCGGATGGATGAAGCGGAGGATCTGCTGATCATGCTTACCGTAAAGCATGCCGATATCGCGGAAATCGTCAATCTCTTCCGTTCCTACCGGATGCCGGATGACAGGCGCCATCTCCTTGCCCTTGTTGCGCAGATGATGGATTATATGAAGTATGACGCCATCCTCAAACTTGAAAACGACCTGCTGGCACTCAAAGAGGTCGATTTTCTATTACCACTTGCCTTAGCCGCTTTTGATACGGACAAGATCAGGACTTTTGACCGGGTGCTGAACGCCGTGGAAACCCTTCCTGCTCCCCCCGATGGTGCGTCAATGGTCTTTGCCCTCGCTGCCATCCGGGCAATGAACGCCAATGATTATGGCAAGACCCGCAAATACATTGCCAAACTACCCTCCCTGTCCGACCTGAGGTTGATCTGCCATTTTTATATCCACGATTGGCTAAACCGCAACAAAAAGGCATTCAGCAATCTCGGAGTCCAAGAAAGGAGGGATCTGGCCGCTGCCTTTGACAAATTACCTGCTCATGTCGTGCCCCCGCCGATCCGTGATTATCTGAGCGTCACTTTACATATCATCTTACTGGATGAACCGCTCCCGGACAAGACTAATGAGAGGCAGATCGGCTACAATTGTGCCAGGTATCTGTGGGACAAGGGATTCCACCATCCTGATCAGATCGAAGAATTGCAGAAATATTATTTTCTGAACCGCAACCATGACGCTCTCGTCCCTATTTTACGCCTGGCGATCGAACTGTATCCCTATGATGCCGGATATCTGAACAATCTCGGCTACTTTCTGCTCATCGGCGGAGGGGATTTCGATGAAGCGGGGGAATTGATCAGCAAATCCCTATACATCGAGCCGAACGATCCGCACACCCTGGACAGTATGGCGTGGTATCACTATCTAAAAGGTGATTTTGCCACGGCGCTGGAGTGGATGACGGTCCCCGCCGCTTTGGAAGATCTGCCCGGAGAGGTCGCCTATCATCTGGCGATGATCCATCATGCGCTGGGGAATATCAAAGAGAGCGTCTATTACCTGAAAAAGACCGTCGAGATAAACGACGACGAGACCAAAAGCCGCCTGGCGCGGGAGATGTTGGAAATACTGAGCCGCTGAGTAATTACGCTGAGCGGTTTTTTTTGTCCCCTACTTGCTTGGTTGCGCCTGCAGGTAAGATCTTACCAAGCGGACCCCATTTCCATCATAGCGGATGGTCGCGCCGAAACTATGGCGGCAGGAAACCCTCATAAAACTGGGCTGATAGGCAAATGACCCACCCCTCAAGACCTTATTCACGCCCTGATCCGGACCCGTGGGATTGAGAACCAGCGGCGGCGAATAGAATTTGGCGTCATACCAATCCCAACACCATTCCCAGACGTTGCCGCTCATGTCATACAAGCCCAGCTCATTCGGTTTTTTTTGACCGACCGGTTGTGGCTTGCGGTTGGCATTATCCCGGCACCATGCCACTTCCATCACGTTACTGCTGCCCGCATAGCGATAACCGGAGGTCATTTTCCCGCCCCGGGCGGCATATTCCCATTCTGCTTCCGTAGGCAGACGGTAGCCATTGGCGGTAAAACGGCAATAGACCGTTCCCCGTGACCAATCCCGCGGCTTCGGATTGCCATCCAAACTGAAGCAAGGCACCAGACCTTCCATTATGCTCCGTTTATCACAATATGCCACTGCTTCCAGCCAACTCACGCTTTCCACCGGAAGATCATCGCCCTTGCGATAGGATGGATTATAGCCCATTACTTCCACCCATTGTCTCTGAGTCAATTGATGTTTGGCGATATAAAAAGGGTAAAGTTTGACCAGATGCTTCGGCCGTTCGTCTTTGCCGCCGTCATCATAGTGATCGCCCATCTCAAAGATCCCGCCTTCCACCCTGATCAGTTCGATCGGGGATAGATCCACCTTCCGGCCTGCGGGTTGGGCAGATTCCTCAGATTCATCCCTTTCCTGCCTTCGCAGCATTATCTCCTTGGCGGTCATCAGTTTGCAGGGCGGCTGAGTGACCGTGCTCATGATCGAGATAAGTTCCACTGCCTTGGCGGAAAGAGCATCTTCGGCGGGGATGGTGAATTCCGGAGGCAACCGGTCGTTTAGGAGCCTTAGGTAAAACTCATTATCCGGCAAAAAGGGCGTTTTGCCCGTCAGCATCTGATACAAGAGCAATCCGTTCTCATAGATGTCCAGTTCCATGCCCGTCATCCGCTTTTTCTGCACTTGTCCGGAGAGATCATACCCGTTCAATTCCGCAGGATACATCCTCAATCCCAAAATGCCGGCGATGCCAAAATCGCGGATGGTCACGGAGTCCGCATTGCCCAGATGGATCTTGCCGGTGCTTAATCTGCCGTGGAAAATGCCTTCCCGATGGGCATACATCAGCGCATCCGTGATCTGCCGGCTGATCTTGATCGCCCGTTCTTCGGCGAGTGCACCTTCCTCATCCAATACCGATTGGAGGGTCCTATCCGGATTATAATCGCCGATCAGGATCAACCTGCCCTCCTGGACAATGGCGGTCTTTGATCCACAGATATGGGGATGCTTCACCGCGGAAAGGGATTTTAAGCGTTCCACCAGATCGGGAAGATCTGGGTCATCCGGGTCGATCCTGATCCCGGTCTCCCTAAGAACCGCCTTGAAGCCCATGATGGTTTCCTCGCAAAGATAGGCATCTCCCAGCAGGCCTTTGCCCAATTCGCTGAGCATTCGATAATTGCCCATGATCCTGCCTTTGGTAACATTCATCACTCTACATCCTTGGATTTCCTGTTTCGCTTATCCACCGCTTTGATTAATTTGTCAAGGGAAACTTCTGGTTCAGCATCAGATTGTGCTTGACTGCCTGAACCCGATATATTCGTTTGACACAAAACCCATAAGGAGTGACCATGCCGCTGACGCCTGTCATATTCGCAGTCATATCTCTGCTAGCCCTGATCATCTGGATCGTAGTCACCAGGGACAAGACCATCGCCTATTCCTGGGGAGTCATTGCCATCGCCCTCATCATCGCCGTGACCGTCTTTGGCGTTTTCCTGCTGCAAAGCCGGCTGCCGCAGACCAGTTTGCGCATCGTTGGCTATGCCAGCAAACTGTTTGATTCCGATCTCGTCAAATGGGATTTGAGCGTCCAGACCGGTTCATCACTGGAAAACCTGCACACATCCACGCTCCGCATCAACCGGGACGTAATGGAATTTAAAAACTTCCTGATCCAGCAGGGGATCGCGGATACCGTCATCAACATTATGCCGGCCACTTCCAATGCCAATTATGAACACGGAGGCCGGATCACCGGCTATACCATCAATCAGAATCTCTTTGTCATCTGGCCAAATATCGATCTGATTGAAAAGGTCGCACTGGAATTGGATTTCTTTGCCCAGCGCGGACTGGTGCTATCCTATTCCAACCTCTCATACCTCTATACCAAATTGCCGGAATTAAAGCAGGAACTCCTGTCCGAAGCCACCCGTGATGCCGTTTCCCGTGCCCATGAGATCACCGGTGCCGCCCAAACCAAGCTTGGAAAGCTGGTGGAAGCCCGCGCCGGCGTATTCCAGATCACCGCGCCCTATTCCACCGAGGTCTCCGATTATGGCATCTTCGATACCACTACCCGCCAAAAAAGCATCTCCGTCACCCTCAATGCCCTCTTTTCCCTCAGGAAGTGACGGATTCCATTCCGCTCCATGAATGGTCACACGGATCTGACGGATGAAGCAGATCAACACGGATGCAATGGATGAGACCATTGCCCATAATAGGCTCACCGGAGATTGAGATCGATAGAAAGCAATATAACAAGTTTTCCGGCGCCATCAGATGTTAGGCGGTGGTTTCAACCACCGTTTCGGATCGTGAGAGTACATGCAACCCTCTGGGTTTTTAGACATTGAGAGGACTTCAGTCCGAACAAGAGATATATGCCAGTGTACTAAAAGAAGGAGCCCTGTCCGGCGAGAGGGGGTTTCTCTCGGACTGAAGTCCTCAAAAAGTCCGGATACCCTTGCGGGTTGATCGTTAGCGGCGTTCCGAACGGTGACTGAAGTCACCGCTTAACATCTGATAGCGCTGTAATGACGACAGGTTCTGTCTGACAAATAGTTAGTTTATAGCCGTAAGAACGACACCCCAAATTATTCATCGGTCTTAATTATTTAATGGAAACGACCACCCAGACACCAGGGCGATAACAAGATAGCCCTGTAAGGGCGTCACCTTTTTAGGCAGGGTGTGGAGCGGAGCGGAACCCCTGCATCCGGATGGCAATAAACCGTCCAGCCCCGTCAGGGGCGACACCGCAATGAGAAAAGATCTGAAGTAGAGAAGAATATGCAGGATGTGTATGACATGTTCTTCATAAAAAAGGGCGTTGAATAATTCGGTGGTTAACTACTTTTTTGCTGTCCTCCCTGCTTGATAACCTTAGTATAACCTTAGTATAACCTTACGACCGTAAGGTTATACTAAGGTTATCAAGCAGGGGAGAAGTAGGGGACGGCGTTTGTAAATCCCATCGCCGTTCTCCAGCAGCGGCGATGGAGGAGGTTCGGAATCTGTGATGGGAGCGCTGGTCGGTTCAGTTTGTTGTTGCATCTGCCAAAGGTGTGGAGTAATTTTTCTAAAATAAGAGACAAGCACTAAGGGATAATTGCCCATAGCCATCCTGGCTGATATTTTCGGATGGATCGGCAGATGCCGCGCCGGCATCAGAATTTGGTTGACTGGAAACAGCACGCCAAAAAAGGTGAGACACAGAAATGGATAAGACAATGAACGAAAAGAACCAAGGCACAAAAGACAAGCGTGGCAGACCCCTCATGAGAGGCGGTCATAATTGCCTGTGGATCGTGGCGATGCTCACGTTGCTTTCGGCAGCGTCGCATCTCCCTGCACAGGTGGGTGGGGACGAGGCAATTTTTCTGCGCCATTATGTCCTGTCGGCGGAGGCGGTGGCTTATTCAGCCCTGACCGAGACCGACAGTATCGCCTATTATGAGGGCAAACCCTTTGAGGGGATCGCTTATGAGCGGTATTCAAACGGTCGGTTATTACGGGTTCAGGGTTACAACCGCGGTCTCAAGCATGGCTATATGTATGTCTGGTATCCGGACGGGACGCCGCAGCTATACACCAATTACCGCAGGGGACACCTGAACGGCAGATTCGTGGGTTGGTATCCCAATGGCAAGGTGATCTATGATATCATCCTCAATCAGGGCAGATTTGCCGGCGATTACCTTTATGACGATGATGAAAGCCGGCAGCGAACCGAGACCGAAGTGACCGAAGGAGAAGGAAATATTGGCGACGGACAACAAGAGTAGGACGCCTTTGACGCCGGACACGATGAAGGCGGTTAAAGCCCAGGGCGGGAAATTGGTGATGGTCACCGCTTATGACTGTGCCGGAGCGCGTTGCGTGAGTGCGACCTCGATCGATCTGATCCTTGTAGGTGACAGCGTGGGGATGGTGGTTTGGGGTTACCCGGATACACTGAAAGTGACGATGGAAGACATGATCCGTCACTGTGCAGCGGTTCGGCGTGGTGCGCCCCTGAAGTATATCATCGCCGATATGCCGTATATGAGTTATCATCTGGATACCAGGGATGCCCGGATCAACGCCTCCCGTCTGGTGATCGAAGGCGGCGCTGATGCGGTTAAACTCGAAGGCGGCGGAGAAAGCCGGCTGGAGGTGATCCGCGCCATCGTGGATTGTGAGATCCCGGTCTGTGCGCATCTGGGACTTACGCCCCAATCCGTTCACCGCTTTGGCGGTTACTGGGTGCAGGGCAAAAATCCCGACGATCATTCCGCACTACTATCCCAAGCCATCGCCGTCCAGGAAGCAGGTGCCTTCATGCTGGTCGTGGAAGGCATACCGGAGCAATTGGGCAAAGAGATCAGTGACGCTTTACTCATCCCGGTGATCGGGATCGGAGCGGGACGCTTTACGGATGGACAAGTGCTCGTTTATCACGATATTCTCGGCATGACGCTCCATCCGGCTAAATTTGTCAAGGCCTATGCAGCCGTCCATGACCTGAGCGCCGATGCCTTCGAACGCTACGCCGGCGAAGTGAGAACCGGCGAGTTTCCGACGGCTAAACATACATATTATCCCATCGACTAAGATATGAAAGGACATAAAAGATGAATCCACGCTATTCACATATCGAAAGCATGACCCCGGACGAAAAATTCAAGGCGGTCGCTTCGCTCAAGGACAAGCTCGAAGATAATTACGTTGCGCTCGGACAATTGTTTTCCGAGATTAAAAGAACCAAGATATTCCGGTTTAAGGGCTATGAGACTTTCAAGGACTTTATCGAGGCGGAATACAATTTTAATAGTGCGCTTGCCGGCAAACTGAGCCAGATCTTCGAACTATATATCGATGAGATGGATATGGATGAGGAAACGATCAAAGCCATCGGCATGGATCGGCTGCAGATGATCCGTCCACTTGTGGCCAAAGCACCTTGGGAAACTCGTGAACAATGGACGGAAAAAGCGCAGGATATGCCGGCGAATGAATTGCGCAACCATATCAAAGATCTCCGGGCAAAGCAGCGCGAAGCCGATAAGGACATGAAAGAGATCATCACAGAACAACATTTGGAGAGAATGCTTGCATGGTTTAATTGCTCACGGAAGGAACTGAACTTCAAACTCGCCCTGTTTTTTCAGGATGCTGACCTCAATGCCGTCAGCAAGGTGATCAAGGAGCGTCAGCGCCAGTTTGAATCCCAAACTCAGACCCTCACGGAGGAAACACAGTGAAACTCATGCGCATACTCTGGGTGGACGATGAAGTAGAAATGCTCAAGCCCTTTGTCCTCTTTCTGGAGGACCGGGACTGCCACGTCGAAACCTGCAACAACGGCAGCGATGCCATCGATAGAGTTTTGGAAGCCAAATTTGACCTCGTCATCCTCGATGAAATGATGCCCGGTTTGGATGGACTCACCACGCTCCAGGAGATCAAACGGATCAATCCCTCGATCCCGATCATCATGGTCACCAAAAGTGAAGAAGAAGGACTGATGGACAAAGCCATCGCTTCCCAGATCGCCGATTATCTGATCAAACCAGTCAATCCCAATCAGATCATTATGGCGATTAAAAAGATATTCCAAGCGGATGAGATCCGCGCTAATCAGATCGGCGAACAATATACCAGATTCATCTCCCAACTCAACCAACGGCTCTTCGCCGCACCGGACTGGCAGGAATGGGCACAGATCTATCGGGAGATGTCCTATTGGGAACTCAAGATCGATCAGGTGAATGATGAAGGACTGCGGCAGACGCACTTCCTCGAAAAGCGCAATTGTAATACCGAATTTACCAATTTTGTGGAACGCCATTACCGCAAATGGCTGCTTTCCGATGATCGTCCAAACCTGTCTTTTGACGTCATATCACAGTATGTGGCACCAAATTTTGACCACAATGTCCCGATCTACTTCATCATCATCGACTGTATGCGGCTGGATCAATACCTCGCCGTTCAACCTTATATCCAGGAACTGTTTGAAGAGGATCTGGAATTGTATTATTCCATCCTGCCCACCGCCACACCCTATTCCCGCAACAGCATCTTCAGCGGTCTGCTGCCGGTGGATATCGCCAAACGCTATCCGGAATACTGGGTGAATTCCAGCGAACTCGACAACAGCCGTAACCGCAATGAACATCAATTGCTTGACGAACACTTCTCCGAACTCGGCTATGACCTCGAACCCACTTCCAAATACGTCAAGATCTTCAATATGGAAGAGGGAAATTTCGTGTTGCGCAAGATCGAGACCTGGAAAAATGAAAAACTCATCGTCCTCGTCTATAACTTCCTTGATCTGCTGGCGCATCACCGCTCCCGCGACCAGATCCTGCAAGAGACCATTCCCCACGAAGAAGGACTACGCGCCTTTACCAAACACTGGTTCTTGCATTCCGCACTGTATGAAGCGCTCAAACTCATCGCCAAGCAGGAGGCGATCTGTATCATCACCACCGACCACGGATCGATCAAGGTCAATCGTGCCACTCAAGTGATCGGTGACCGCGATGCCTCGATCACCATCCGCTACAAAGAAGGAAAAAACCTCACCGTCAATGATCGCCACGCCGTTTATGTCAAAAAACCCTCCGATTGCGGCTTGCCCGCCAAAGGGATCGTGGATAACTTTATCTTCGCCAAAGATGATTACTATTTCGTCTATCCCAATTCCTACCACCAGTATCAGCGGCAGTACAACGGCACCTTCCAGCATGGCGGCATCTCGATGGAAGAGATGATCCTGCCCCTGGCGATCTGTAAATCAAAGACACTCAAATGACCCTTGCGGAAACGCATGATCCGCATGTATTGCCCGTAGGATTGGATGATAACTCCGGCTGTCCCTGATCCGGTCGCGTTCAAGGACGGCTTTTTACAGGACGAACCCGGCATGAAAACCATTGAACTGAACTCGCCAAAAGATACCGTCAATCTGGCAAAATTCATCACCGGGCAATTGAAAGCCGGTGACGTCATCTTCCTCTATGGCGGACTGGGTAGCGGCAAAACATTCTTTGTAAAACACTTGGGCAAATATCTGGGCATCACCGAAGAGATCGATAGCCCTTCTTTCGTCCTGCTCAAGGAATACTATGGCGGCAGGATACCGCTGTTCCATCTCGACCTTTTCCGCCTTTCGGAGGCAGGGGAAGTATGCGGCCTCGGTATCCTGGACATGTTGGATAGTGGCATTACTTGTATCGAATGGGCAGAACTGGCAGAATCCCTGATCCCCTGTCCCGCATTTAAGTTACGCTTCGAGTATGATGGTTTCCAGCGGTCTGTGATCGTGGAACACCGGTAGCGGGGACCCGAACTGCCGGTAAAAATGATCCTCCCCAAAAAACTTCTTGACATAAAACAGGACGTGAATTCCGTTCAGCTTAGCGTTTTGATTTCTGTCGTTAAGAATTATTAAACTACTGACAGGCCGTGGCTTAGATGTAATTGCACCGGACGGTTCTCGTTCTTGCGCCGGAAATCTATGATCTGAGAAACAGCGAGGTAGAGATTGAACCAAATGCTGTATTGTAAGAACAATGGTTGTCCACAAGCGGCTTGTAGGGGAAACAGGTATCGTTTTATCTATGGTTGCGTGTCATCATGCAAGTCTTTCAATACGAATGAGTCGAATCAATCCGGGAAACGTCACCGTGCCGATATCCGCCAGAGGTTTATCATGGTAATATTATCGCACATTACTTGTCCGCCTCCACCGGTTCCGGCGCCTCGTTTCCGGATCCCCGTTTCATCACCATCCAAAGACCTCCGGCACCATTTCTGCCGAGCCAATCAATCAACCATATCCATTCTTCATAATAATAAACCTTAAGAAGGAGTATCCATCATGAAGAAACCATTAATTATATGCTTGTTCCTGACGCTGATGTTGGGAATCACAGGTCTTGCCTGGGCAAATCCGGTCGAATACACCATAGGGACAGGGACGGGTGTAAATACCACTACAGGATCCCCCACACCCTATGGAACGTATTTCAAAAGCTTCCGGCAGCAATATCTCTACCGCGCAACAGATCTGACCGGTGTGGGTGCCTCAGCCGGGAACATCTGGGCGCTCGCCTTCAACGTACAAAACGTGAACAATTGTTCGCCGATGTCCAATTTTTCCATTCGGATCAAGACCACCGCCCAGACCGCGCTGACCACCACCTTTGAGGTGGGAACCTATACGCAGGTCTGGTATCAGAACAACTTCCTGCCGGTCAACGGCTGGAATGTCCATGAATTTATGACGCCATTCCATTGGAATGGGACGGACAACCTCCTGGTGGATATCATCACCACGCTTATCCCCGGTGCATGGACTCAAAACGCCTCGGTCTTTTTTACGGCGACCACGGGTGTAAATACGTCTCTACGTTTTCAAAGTGATTCCGTAGATGCCAGCACTTCCGCTACAGGAACAACTTCCATAAACCGCGCCAATACCAGGTTTGCCATTGGCACTCCTTCCACAGCACCCAATCCTGCAGTCCTCGTATTCCCTGCCAATGGCAGCACTGTATCAAACAATGTAACTCTGCAATGGACATCAGGTGGTGGCTATCCCACAGGTTATCTGCTGTATTTGGGAACCGATGGCGGCGGCACAGTTACTCCGACCAATCTGGTGAATGGATTGGATCTGAACGTTGCCTCCTACCAGCATCCTTCCCTGCTTGCCCTTATGACACAGTATTATTGGCAGATAGTGCCCTACAATGCCATTGGTAGCGCCGTGGGCTGTCCGATCTGGTCGTTTAGTACCCCTACGCCAATGACCGGCACTTGGACGATTGGCTCCGCTGGAAATTTCCCCACTTTCACCGCCGCGATCAACCACCTCAATATCAACGGTATCGGTACCGGTGGAGTTAATTTCCACGTCGCAGCCGAGACCTTTGCGGAGAACCCTCCAGCGATTACCGTCACCGGTACGGCTGCCAATCCCATCGTCTTCCAACGCACTCCCGGCTCCCCGACCAATCCTCTGGTCACTCCGACCGGCGGAACCGGAACCTTCGGCTTCAAACTGGAGGGTGTTAGTTATGTCACGTTCAACCGCATTAACGTGAGCGCCAGCAACCTGATCTATGGCTACTGGCTGACGGCGGGCTCCACCAATAATACCATAATGAATTGCGCGATCACGCCTACCTTTGTTGCGACATTGAACTATGGTATTTACTCATTGGGTGCAGCCGGCCTGCCCAACAGCAACAACACCTTCCAGGGTAATACTATCAGCGGAAATCCATCCTACGGAATATTCGTCTCCAGCGTATCGGCTGCGGAAAACAACAACAACCTCATTCACGCCAACACGATGAATACCGTCCGCCAGTATGGTATTTACGTCAACCTGAGCACCAATACTACGGTCTCCAATAACGTCATCACCTATAATACCGGTGGAACGGCAGCCCTTTATGGTATTTGGACGGCGGGAGCCACCGGTTCCGTTCAGGTCTTTGGCAATACCATCGACGGCGGATCCACCTCCGGTCTCCATTACGGATTGTATTCCACCGGTGGGACAAATGTCTTCCATAATAACCATGTCCGCAATGTGAGTACGTCCGGCACCAGCGCCAACGCCGGAATCTGGGTTAGCGGTGGGACAAACGAGTTTTACAATAACTCCGTTCACTCTCTCACCAATACCAGCACAGGCATCCTGTATGGTGCGTATATCACCACCGGCACTCATACCGTGAGGGACAATGAGTTCCACAATCTCAACGGTGCTGGTACGATCCACGGTGTTTTAATCATTGGCGGCACACTGGTCAATTTGTATGACAACTACATCCACAATATCGCTTATACCGCTACTGGAACGCTCATCCTCCATGGCATCTCGCTCTCCGGCAGCACGGAAAGCAATATCTACAACAACATGGTCTATAATCTGAGAGCCTCTGCCGGGACTGCCGGCGCCACAGTGCCGCAGATCCGTGCAGTGAACATCACCAGCGGCACCACCGGCAGGATCTACAATAACACCGTGTATCTTGACGCTTCCAGCAGCAATGCCAATTTCGCCACTGCCGCGCTGTATATCACGCCCACTGCCAATGCTTATGACATCAAGAACAACATCTTCGCCAATCACAGCATCCCCGGTGCCACCGGCAGAACCGTCGCCTTCTGGAAGACGACTACCGGCGTAACCAATCTGGCCGGATCGGACAAGAATATTTATTATGCCGGTGCACCCAGTGCCAGAAATCTGATCGGCTTTATCGTTTCCACCGGCTATGAGACGCTTGATAGTTACAAAGCGGCGGTGGTAACGATCGACCAGGGCTCCTATACCGAGGTCGTGCCTTTCGTCCGTCCCTCGGCACCCTATGATGTGCACATTGCCACCGGCACTCCGACCCGTGTGGAAGGCAATGCCATCCCGATCACCGCACCGGTCATCATCAACTTCGACATCGACAATGAGCCCCGTCATGCGACGATGCCCGATATCGGAGCCGATGAAGGTAACTTCACTCCGGTAGTCGGACCTCCCGGAATTCCAATTCTGGTATCTCCTGCCAATAATGCCACCGGCGTCTTACATAACGCTCAATTGGCCTGGTCTGCCGGCGCAGTAGGCGGAACGCCCACCAGTTACAACATCTATTTCGGCACGGCCAATCCTCCGCCGCAGGTAGAGACCGGGTGGGTTGGAAATACATATTCACCCACGCTGAATTTCCTCCAGACCTACTACTGGCAGATCGAAGCGCGCAACGATGCCGGAACCTCCGATCCCTCTGCCGTCTGGTCATTCACCGTCATGGCAGACCCGATGAACTACACTTTCCCCTGGAGCGAGGGTTTCGAAGGCATCACCGTTGCCAATACCCTGCCTACCCACTGGGCTTCTACGCGGCTGGGAACAATGACCTTGACCTATCTGGCAGCACAAGCAACTTACAACCGCATTCCGCGTACAGGTACCAAATTCGCTGCCTTCCGCTATGGAGCATCCGACTGGTTCTTCACCCAGGGTCAATATCTGGAAGCCGGACAGGAATATGAGTATTCCTTCTGGTATATTACCGACGGCTTGTCTGGCTGGACAACGCTGCGCGGCACCGTCGGCACGACTCAGACGGCAGCCACGCATAGCACAATCCCCGGGATGAGCGTATCCAATGCCATTAACACCACCTATCAGCAGATGGTCGGCTACTACACTCCTGCCACCACCGGCTACTATTACTTTGGCGTCAATTGCGTGGCCACAAGTGTACCCTGGTATCTGAGCATGGACGACTTCTATATCCGTGAGGTCTTGGCAGAGCCGCCGGCTCACGTCCAACTCACGCTGCCGGCAGATAATGCTCAAAACGTCGATCCCGCTGCCGTGACATTGCATTGGACACTTCCTACGGGCGGCGGAATACAAGAGTATTATATGGTCTATGTCGGACTCGATCCAGATAACATATTTGACGGCTATTCCTATTACTTCGATCCGGTCTATGCCAATTCCATAAACCTGTCCGCACAGCCGGGCGTGAATCTGGGTTACCTCACCCGCTGGTACTGGTGCGTCCTGCCGCATAATGAATATGGCGAACCCGATCCCGCCGGTCCGGAGTTTATGCTCTGGAGTTTTGTCACCGCCCACGATCCCACCATCGTTGTCTATCCGCACCTGGAGAACTTTGACGGCGTGACCGTGCCCAACCTGCCGTACGGTTGGAGCAGGATCGTCAGTGGTACCAGCACCCAGAACATCACAACCTCGACCACAACGCCGGTATCACCGCCCAATAACGTCTTTTTCACCAATGCCTCGGATGCCAGCGCCAATCTGATCCTCGTTTCGCCGCCGCAGAGTATTCCGGTGAATACCATAAGAACCCGCTTCTGGGCTCGTAGCAACACCTCCGGTCAGATCCTCCAGATCGGCACTGTGAATGCCGCTGGCGTATTCACCCAGATCACCACCCAGGCACTGACCACCACCAATGCGCTGTATGTGATTGATCTGACGGCTTATCCCGGCGCCGATATCCGGATCGGTTTCCGTCACGGGTTGGGCTCAACGACACGCACCATTCATATGGACAACATCGAATTCGTCGAACTGGTGGATAACGACCTCGCCGCGACGGCAATTGCCGGACCTGGCCTGATCACCCAGGGAATCGAATCCGTATATACCGTGACGGTGAGGAATGAAGGACTGCTTGCTCAGAGCGCCTATACCATCCAATTGGTACGGGAAACCACCCACGCCGTGCTTGCCAGCGTCAATATCACCGCATCCATCGCTCCCACTCAGACCGTTCAACACGTGATCCCCTGGACGCCCGGATTCTCCGGTACCACCGATATCTATGGCAGAGTAGTCCTTACCGGCGATCAGACCCCGGCTAACGACCGGACTGCTGCCAGGAACGTGGTGATCCTCGGTCCTACTTTTAGCGTCCTCAGATTGGGCGATCCCGCCACCACAACCTCGACGAACACCCTGCCCCTGAATTTCTTTTACAGGAACAGCGTCACCGAGACCATCCACTACTATGACGAGATGCGCCTCCTCTCCGGAACGATCACGCATATCATGTACAGGAATAACTTCACTCCGAATAGACCCGGTATGCCCGTTAACATCTATATGATGAATACCAGCGCCACCAGCGTTGCCACCGACTGGCTGCCGAGTGCCAATTACCAGCTCGTCTTCAGCGGTTTGGTCGATTTCCCGGCGGGAGTGAATGATATCCTCATTCCGCTGAACCAGCCCTTCGTATTCACCGGACCGAACCTCGCCGTGCGCGCTCACCGTCCATGGGATCCTAACTGGTACAGCGGCTGTAACTTCTTCTTCACCGCCACTCCCAACTATCCGGGCAGAGCACGTCATACCTACTCCGATACCATTACCTTAGATCCCCTGGCTCCTTCCGGCGCTACCACAGGAACCTTGAACCAGCATGCCAATACCTGGCTGGTGATTGGTGATGCCGTGTTTGCCCCGCCAGCCATCCTCGAAGGTCACGTGTATATCGCAGGTTCTTCACCGCCCGTTCCCATCGCCGGCGCCACCGTCACGCTCACCCAGGAACGCTTCAGCACAACGACCAATGACCAGGGATTCTACCGATTCACCTTCTGGTCCAGCGGCACCTACGGTGCCACCGTTACCAGGACCGGATACTATCCCGGATCAGCGACTGGACTGGTACTTACTACGGGAACCACCGTGATCCAAAACTTCAACCTCGTTGCACTGCCCCAAGTAACCGTCAGCGGCATCATCACCGCCAACGATGCCCCGCAGGGACTCACAGGCGCCACTATCGTACTGACCGGACCGCAGAACTACAATACCGTCAGCGGACCGGGCGGCGTATTCAGCATCCCCAATGTCGTCGGACATGTCAATGGCGTGAATTTCACCCTCGCCGTCACTATGGGAGGTTACCAGACCGTGGTCACTCTTGTAACCGTTTATGAAACCAACGTCAATGTCGGTACCATCAACCTGATCGAACACCTCTGGCCCGCCTACGACCTCGTGGCGGTGGAGACAGTCGTCCCCAACCTGGCAGTCGATCTCACCTGGGATCCTGCCGGACCTCCGCTTGTCCACTTCTTCGATTTCGAAGCCGATAACGGCGGCTGGGTGGCTTCCGCGACGTGGGGGTCGCCACCGGTCGGTGACTGGGCATGGACAGGTACGTATAATGTGAACAACTTCGTAGTGGTCGAAGGTGGGACATCTACGGTCCCGCCCGCCAGTGCTTATTCCGGTACAGGTCTCTGGGCGACCAGGCCTCACACCAACTATTCCAATGCTGGTGGCTGGTCTTATCTAAGAAGAACCTTCGATCTGACCGGCTTCAATGCTCCGGTCTTGAGTGTATGGCACCACATGAACGGCAACAATACATGGGATTACGGCTTGATCAGGGTCAATGGCGTCACGGTTTGGGGCACAAGCGCCAATGCAACGTTCATGCCATGGCAACAGATCATTGTCAATCTTGCCGCCTATTCCGGCAATCCCAGCGTCCAGATCAGTTTCGAGTGGTATGCCACAACCGCCGTTTCCTATGCCGGTTGGTATATTGACAATGTATATATCGGACCCGCCGCCCGTTTCGCCGTCGACAGCCCCAGCCGCGTCCATGTCGGTTATGACGTCTATCGCTTCACCACTGCGAATGAAGGCAATCCTGCGGCGTGGTCTCGGCTCGCTGCAGATCTCGCTGCCCTGGCATACCGGGATAACACCTGGCAAGCCGCCAGCCCCGGTGACTACAAGTGGGCTGTCGTCGCCAAATACAGCGGCGGCCATGGATCCGTGCCCGTCATTTCCAATGAACTGGAACGCCTGCTTGATACAGTTGATCCAGTCGGTGACCTCAATATCGAAATCGTTGCCGGTAATGCCGTCCTCTCCTGGACTGCCGTGCCCGGTGCCACCGCCTATCTGATCTATGCCGCCGATGATCCCTATGCCGTGACCTGGACTTATCTGAACTGGACTGCCAATACCAGTTTTAATTTTGGTATTCCGGCTGCCAATGCCAGATTCTACCATATCAGAGCATACATCGGCGCTCTGCCTCCCCGGATCGGAACAGCCACACCGGCAAGAAACCGCCGCTGATAAAATGATGACCCCAGGGAAAGCCCTCACGGCCGATCCCCACGGGTAAATCCCCCGGGTGATTGCCGAAGGATGATTCCTCAGGTGATCGGCGAAGGATGATTCCTCAGGTGATTGCCGAAGGATGATTCCTCAGGTGATTGCCGAAGGATGATTCCTCAGGTGATTGCCACAGCGGCAATAATACAGACCCCCGCCCCAAAAAGGCGGGGGTTTTTTCATAGCTCTTTCCCCACAGCCCCAGAGTCGCAACACCCTCCCCAAAGCCCCGTAGGGGCGACACATTCATAGGCAGGGCGTGCAGCGCAGCGGAACCCCTGTACCCG
>CAYZZE010000019.1:0-24179 GCA_964482845.1 uncultured Candidatus Cloacimonadota bacterium | reverse complement strand
AACCTTAGTATAACCTTACGGTCGTAAGGTTATACTAAGGTTATGAAGTAGGGAGGATGCAAGCTGAAACAGGAAACTCCCCACTCCAAACACCACACCCTGAAACAGGAAACTCCCCACTCCAAACACCACACCCAGAAACGGGAAATTCCATTCTCCAAACTCCAGGGGTAAATGGGTGCTTATTTTTGGACGGCGATATAGAGTAATCGCTTGCGTCTGTTTTGCCCTGCACAAACGAGGGTAAATGGGTGCTTATTTTTGGACGGCGATATAGAGGGCGGTCGCCAATTTTACGACATTGATATCGGTGTTATAGAGCAGGTTGGATAGTTTGCAGGCGATATTGCGCATGATGACAAATGCGACCTGGATGTTTTGGCGGGTCAGTGTCTCATAATCGGTTTGAGAGAGTGTAAACATCGTGCAATCGGTGTGTGCGATGACATTGGCGGTGCGGACACTATCGCCCAGGACGCCGTTTTCGCCGAAGGTGGGGAGCAGATCGGAAGTGAGGGTGGCGAGGACTTTTTCGCGTGCTTCGGCATCGTCCATACCTTTGACGAGGTGCTTGGTGATCTTGACGGTTCCTGCGCAGAGGATATAGAGGAGATCGCCATAAGTATCTTCTTTGACGATATATTGCCCTCTCGGGACGGGGTGCCTTTTGAGGAAGGGCCGGACGACCTTCAATTGATCGGTATCAAGTCCGCTGAAAAGGGGTATCTTGGCAAGGGTGCTTAACTCTAACATGATCATCTCCTATACCAATACAACGGCGTGGTCGTTTTCCTGGATGATACTGTCCTGTCTGGGATTCCAGCGGAAGTTGTGCTTGTCCTCGGTCTTGAGTTTTTTGGATGGGGCAAGCGTGCTTTTGATAAACTGGTCGATGGCGGAGGTATTGTCGGTGAAGACGGATTCGAGGTCGATCTCCGGTTCTTTGGACATCAAGCCGATAACCATCACTCCCTTTTCCCGGTTCAACTGATCATACAATTCACCAAAGGTCTTGCCGATGAATTGCTGATCTATCGGAATACTGGCGAGATAACTGCGTGGATCACGGGCAAGTTGGTTATATATGGTCAAACTTGATCCGTCCAGGATGTTGTCTGCCAGGATGTATCCGCCGACCTCGTCACAGACCATGATATTATCTATCCCGATGCGCAACAGCAGGTTGCGGTTTTCGCCATTGATCAATTGGACGGTGATCTTTGCCTTGGGCGCATTGTAATGGATGGCATTGGCGATGATGATAGTGCGGTCGTCGGCGTTTTGGTGATCCAATCCCTGATCGGCGAGGATGATGACTTGGGAAGCGCTATTGACGCTGGCGCGGCGGAGGATCTCTTCGGAAGTGGGTTCACCGCGGACAAATTTGACGCAGAGATTGGGAAATCGGGATTCGATGCCTTCAAAGAATTCGGCCGTTTGATTGGTGATCAGGACGATCTCGATATCCATCATATTCCTATCCACCATTGCCTTCAGAATAACATCTGCGGTTTTGTTCCACCCGCATATTACAATGTGATTATGAGTTTTAATCTGTTTCAAACCTTTTGCTCCTTTGAGCCGATCTTCGACGAACATCGAAGCGATCAGACCCGTAAAAACCGATAGACTGGTAAATCCGGCGATGATCAGGGTCAATCCGATAATCCTGCCGTAGGGCGTCACCGGATATTTGTCACCATAGCCGACCGTCGTAACGGTCACTATCGCCCACCAGATCCCGTCCCACATATTACGTATGGTATTGCTCTCATTGCCCTTGCCCTCGATAAGCCAGACCAGCAAAGACGAGAGTAGGATCAATGATACAATGATCATCGAGACGGTGGAAAAGCGCAGCATCAGTTTGCGCATATCCGCCGAAAGATGCGCTCCCGATCTGAAGTTGTGGCGTTTGGAAGTAAACAACTTCATGGGAATAACAGTAGGATCAGATACCAGATCATATTGGCAACGCCGATCAACAGATTGATCCCGATGATGAAATAGCGAATATAGCGATAGACATAGCGATGGAAATATGAATAGATCACCTCGCTATTGAATAGCTCGTCAAACTCATCGATCCGGTGTTCCAAGCGGTATTTGGCAACCAGGTCCGGAATGATCTTGCGCAGGATCCGGCGGATGACGTTTTGCACCGCTTGGGCGATATATTCGCGGATCTGTTTCTTCCATTGGCGAGGCATCAATTTCCATCCGCTGACGAAGGTGGTCTTCTTCCAAACCTCGTCAAAGACCATGCGTTCCAACTTGGCGAGATAACCTTCTTTGTTCGGCAGGTCATTTGCCTGCTCCAGATATTCATGAAGGATATCGCGAACCTTGTTGAACAACCAGTCGCGCTTTCTGACAACAAAACCGGGAGTCAAAGGAATACACATCCCGAGAAACCGCCGCTGCCGGGTATTGAACAAAAACCATTTGATCGTGTAGATGATAGCCAGTCCGAGAGCGATGTTCCACAAGATAAATGTGAGTGACTTTAAGAATTCCATGGCTTAAAAACCTCCTCCTGCTCCGCCGCCACCAGAACGGCCTCCGCCAAAACCACCAAAGCCGCCAAAACCGCCAAAGCCGCCACTGGATCCGCCTCCCCAATTACCTCCACCCCAATGACCACCGCCGCCGTGACGTGACATGATGGCAGCGATAAGCAGCCATTCAAAGATCCGTCCTTTGGTGACTATGGCGAGTAGGATGAAGATTGCGATCAAACCGACCACTCCGGCGGACTTTGCGGTATCAGTGGCGCCACCCTGGTATCGAGGCACTCCGGTAAGGGTGACATTCTTTTCTCTGGCAATCCGGCTGAGGATCATCAACGACGCCTGGATAAACGCCTGATCCCAGTCTTCCCTACCCTGCGGCAGATAGTCCCTCATCCGGTCCCGAACCTGGGCAGTATAGGCATCGGTCAGATAGCCCTCCACTCCGTAACCGGTCTCGATCTTGATCTTGCGCTCACCCACCGTAAGAAAGATCAGGACGCCTTCATCCCGGCGGTTGCCAATCCCCCAGGTGTTGTATAACTGGGTGGTAAACATCAGATAGTCGGCATCACCGATGGATGGCATGGTCACAATGGCAAATTCGATGTCCGTCTTTTCCTTGAGTTCGATCGCCCAGTCATTGATGGCGATGCGGGTAGAATCCCGGAGGATGCGGGCAAAGTCGTTTACGAAACCTTCTTTTGCGGGAACGGTGATCTGTGCCATCAGATTGACGAACAGTATCGTTATTGTTAATAGGAAAAATACTTTATATCTCATTAAGCAAGTGCCCCATTTTGTTTTTCTTGGTGACGAGGTAATCCCGGTTTTGTTCGGACGGTTCTATCTCAATGGGGATACGCTCCACGATCTGCAGCCCGTATCCTTCCAATCCGATGATCTTTTTGGGGTTGTTGGTCAGCAGCCGGATCTTTTTTAAGCCCAGTTCCCTGAGGATCTGTGCGCCAATGCCATAATCCCTGAGATCGGGCGCAAAGCCCAGATCGATATTAGCTTGGACAGTATCCGCACCATGATCCTGCAGGTGATATGCCTTGAGTTTATTGAGCAGACCGATACCTCGCCCCTCCTGGCGCATATAAAGGATCACTCCCCGTTGCGCAGCGCTGATGATCTGGAAAGAATGCTCCAATTGCTGTCCACAATCACAACGCTGGGAATAGAGCGCATCTCCTGTCAAGCATTCGGAATGAACGCGCACCAATACCGGTTCTTCGCTTATGACATCACCCATCACCAGTGCCAGATGGGATTCATCGGAGACGGTGCTGCTAAAGGTCATAATATCAAACAAGCCATATTGCGTAGGCAGATTGGCACGGGACAGGCAGGTAACAAGTTTTTCCTTTTTGCGGCGGTAGTGGATCAGGTCAGCAATGGTGATGATCAGTAATCCGTGCTTGCGGGCAAAGGGGATCAGATCGTTCAGCCGTGCCATCTCACCATCCTCGCGGATGATCTCACAGATGGCGCCGATGGGTTGTAAACCGGCCAAAGTGGCAAGGTCAACCGCTGCTTCAGTATGTCCCGCACGTCTGAGAACGCCGCCTTTTTCGGCTAAAAGCGGGAAGATATGACCGGGACGGACAAAATCCTTATCGCTGCTATTTGGATCTGCCAGTTTACGAATTGTGAGCGCTCGTTCGGTAGCTGAGATACCGGTTGTGGTGCCATGCAAAGCATCTACGGACAGCGTAAATTTGGTGCCGTGACGATCGGTGATGTTTTCGGTCATCAGGGGAATGTTCAATCTGGATAAGCGTTCTGCCGGCATTGGAACACAGAGCAAGCCCTTACCGTGAGAAATCATAAAATTGACCTGGCCGGTAGTGATGTTTTCTCCTGCCATCAGCAGATCACCTTCGTTTTCACGGTTTTCGTCATCAACGACGATGAGCATGCCACCCTTGCGGATGACTTCTATGGCTTCATCGATCGTGGCAAAAACCTGTACGGACTCAGTTTTCATCAGTAATCCCATTCCTTTTTATCGTTGAGGATCGAGTTTAAATCCGTTTTGTGATTGTCAACGGCAAAATTGGTATCCAGCCAATCAATCGTTCGTAAAAATACGGGGGGAGGGGGTGCCACCAGATCGATCTCCTGGGATGTCACAGGATGGCGAAAGCGGAGGCGAAAAGCATGCAATGCCTGATGCAGCAGGTGATTGTAGAGCAAATCGGTGACCTTTCTCTTTATGTTGTCCGGCACCAAACTGCGCACATAATTGATTCGGTTATAGAGTAGATCACCCAATAAGGGAAAACCCTTGTGGGCAAAGTGAACTCTGATCTGATGCATCCTGCCGGTCAAAAGATGTACCTTCACCAGTGCAAAGAAATGATAGTATCGGACGATGGTATAATCGGTGACCGACCACTTGCCTTCCTCGGCCACGCACATCCTTCTGGGATTGGATATGCTGCGGGCGATATTGGTTTCGATCCTCCCGGTGGGCGGATCGGGAATGCCGGACGTTATGGCGATGTATTCTTTACGGATATTTCTCTGGGCAAACATATCACAGACCAATGCCTCGGTAGCGTCATCCTTGGTGATGATCATCAATCCGGAAGTCCCTCTATCCAGCCGATGCACTATCCCCGGTCGATTGATGTGTCTGCCGGTGGACAGATCCTCGCCAAAGCGGTAAACGATGGCATTGACCAAAGTGTGGTCGGGATTTCCATACCCAGGATGAACGATCATGCCGGGTTCTTTGTTGATGACGGCAAGATATTCATCCTCATACACAATGTCCAAAGGGATATTCTGGGGTATGATATGCATGGGTTCCGGATCTGGCAGACGGATGTCGATCATATCCCCCAGGGAAAGCAGATACTTCTTTTTCACAGGGATCAGATTGACCAGAATCCTATCCTCCGACACCATCTTCTCGATGAAGGTGCGGGAATGTAACTCCTGGATCTTGAGACCGACCAAAAACTTGTCCAGTCGTTCCGGCGTCGTTTCGGTATACTCAACCCTGATTTTTTGTGACATGTTTGCTTAATTCAAGAACGTAAACTCCCCCGATGGGATTTCCATTACGGTCTCTTATAATGGAGCCATTTACCGAAGTCGCCGGCTCCATGGGCAGGTCTTTGAAATCGTGGTCATACAGGTTGTTGCCATTCCTCAAAGATGCAATGACCACATCAAAGAGTTTATTCTCAAACAAGTCCTTGAGCATGACCTCATTGAGATTGATCCCATCCTGGATCCAATTGAACTTGCGGCGCATGACATCATTGCAATAGACCAGATCGCCTGACAGGGTGAGGATCATAATGCCTTGGGGCAGTAGGTTTATCAATTGCAGAATCCGCTGGTTCTGTTCAAAAATCTTGCTTGACTTGACAATATCGAACTTATTCAGAATGATCAGTAGTTTCTGTAAAGACGCTACCAATCGCTGAATCCCCTGATCGGCATCATACAATGAGGGATCGATCTGTTTATTGTAATTACCATCCGAAATCTCTGCTATAAGCGACTGCAATTCCTTGATCGCCCTGTGTATTTTGAAGGGAACGTAATAGAAAGCAAAGACAAGGCAGACAAAGATGATAAAAAAGAATGTGATAACGATCGACTGGATGCTGTTTCTGGCCGTCAGGTTCGCGTCACGGGCAGCCAGAAGCAACAGCGCTGATTGGATGATAACGATGACTAACAGGATCAATATAACTGATTGGACGCTTGATTTGTATGAACGTTTCATTTCAATCCTTCCTTGCAGCGGTCTCATAGATCAATTTGTCTATCCTTCCCTGTGGTCCAAGCAGGATCAGGATATCGCCTTCATTGATCGTATCGTTTGCTCCGGGCATATCATTGAGCCGCTTTTCCACGACGTTCTTGCCATCTTCAGTCACGGCATAATGATTGTATCGGATAGCGATCACATTTACACCCCAGTCATGCGGCAAAGACAATTCCTGCAGCGTCTTACCGACAAAATCACGGGGTGCGACCATCTCCATCATAATGTGCCCTGAGGATAGATTGACATACTCTAATACATTGTGTGAGATCAGCGTTTTTGCCAATTGCTTGCCAACCATCTCCTCGGGCAGGAGGATATGCTTTACTCCGATAAGTTCGAGAATTCTGCCATGCAACTGGTTCTCCACTTTGGCATAAACAACCCCTGCACCGATCTTCTTGAGAATGGCTCCGGTGAGGATGCTTTCCTGGATGTTGCTGCCAATGCCGAGTATCACGGCATCCACTTCATTGAGATTGAGGGAGCGCAGGGAATTTTCGTCAGTCGAATCCACGCAGATGGCCGAGGTTACTTTATTGCTGATGCTATCGATCAATGCCTGATTGCGATCAATGGCGATGACTTCCATTCCGTTTTCTGCCAGGATCGTGGCAACCGTTGAACCAAATCTTCCCAATCCAACAACAGCATATCTTGCCATATATCAACTCCTTATAACAGCGTTATGCGGCATCCGCCCTGATGTATGATCGCCTTGTATGTGCGATCCTTACCGGAGGGCGGAGTGGCATCCGCTATTCCAATATGCGACAGTCATAAATTGCTGCCTTATCCTATTACCACTTTTTCTTCGGCATAACTGATCCTGGTCGATTCACGCCGGATGGCAATGGCATAGATCAAAGTAAGCGGTCCTATCCTGCCAATATACATCAAGAGCGTGATCAGAATCCTGCCGACCATGCTTAGTTCGGGTGTTATACCCGTGGACAGTCCGACCGTTCCAAAAGCGGAGACGACCTCAAATACCACTTGTTCTATATGATGCGGTTCAAAGAGCAACATGATAAACGCCGCCAGCATCACTATTGAAACGGATAAAGCGATCAAACTGGTCACTTCCCTGATACTGAATACAGGGATCTTTCGATTGAAGATGGAAAGGTCTTTTTTTCCTTTCAACATTGAGGTTACCGACAAAACGAGGATGGCAAAGGTGGAGGTCTTTATCCCTCCGCCGGTCGATCCCGGTGACGCGCCTATAAACATCAATACTATTGTTATCAATATGGATGCAGAACTCAATCCACCAATATTGATCGTATTAAATCCCGCCGTTCTGGTCGTAACCGATTGGAACCAACTGCTCAATACCCTTTGGACAAAGGAAAAGCCCTTCATGCCGTGATTGTATTCCGATATGAAAAAACTTACGAAACCAACCCCAAGAAGAAAAGCCGTCGTGATAAGCACGATCTTGGTATGAAGCATCAAGCGCTTGAACCGTGCCTTGCCGAAGAAATATTGATAGATGTCGATCACTACCGCGAAACCCAACCCACCAATTATGATCAGCAAAGGGACCACCACATTGACATTGATGTTATCCGAATAGCCGACAAAACTATCCGAAAACAGGGAAAAGCCGGCATTGCAAAACGCCGATACCGAATGAAAGACTGAGTGCCACACCGCTTCTTCCACCGACATATGCAGCGAAAAGGTATTATAGAGGATCACCGCTCCCACAAACTCGATGACCAAGGTTACCAAGACAATGCTCTTGAGCAATTGAAAGAGATTGATCCTCGTTGCCCCGCCCACCACCTTATGCATTACATTCTCCAGTTTGAGGGTTATCCGCTGACCCAGAATCAAAGCAAAAGCGGTTGATACGGTCATAATCCCCAAGCCGCCGATTTGAATCAAAAGAAGGATGATTAATTGACCCAACCGACTAAAATACGCACCGGTATCATATACCACCAGTCCGGTCACGCAAGTGGCAGAAGTAGCAGTAAACAACGCATTTACAAATGGTGTCACTTGCTTGTTCCCCGATGCGCCAGGTGTCATCAGAAGGATGGTTCCGATCCCGATCACTGCGATAAAACTCAACATTACCGTGATCGGAGGATTGCTGATCAAAAACTTGACCAATTTGCCCTCGAAGGCACGGAACAGGACATATTCGATTGTATAATAGGTTTGCCGGATCAGCAGGATGAATATGACCAGTCGGAAATCGGTGATCAACAGCAGCGCTCCAAACAGCAGTATCACCAGATCAAAGATCAAAACTTTGGTTTCCTTGATCCTGGAATACTTACTCACGCGGTTCAGTATTATCAGGATCAGTAACAGCAAGTTTGATATGACTACAATTCTCTCCACCTGATTATAATTGAAATAATACTCGATGATCGGTTCGAAGAACAGGACAAGAAAACTGCCCATCGCTAGGAGATATGCCAAAACCTCAAGGAGTTTATCGTATCTATTTGAAGATTCTGTAATCATCGCTGCAAGATGCTCTTGACGTCCTGTCTGATCACTTCAGCAATGTGATCGATGGTTGCATTGGCGGATACCGCAACCAGAAGACCATGCTGGATAAACAGATCCTTAAGTTTGTGGGTCTGGCGGAAAAACTCCGCTATTCGTTTCCGAATCGCCGCCGGTTCATCGTCAGGTCGCTGAAACAGCAGCCCACGGCAACTATCGCAAGTGTTTTCAACCGTAGGCCGGTGAGTTATAAGGTTGTAGGTCGCCCCGCAGTTTTGACAGGTTCTGCGGGCAGACAGGCGTTTTACCGCATCCTCCTCCGATAGATCAAGATAATAAACTCTCAATAGATTATACTTGCCCAGAAGCACCAATGCTTGTGCTTGGGTTCGAGGAAATCCGTCAAATATAATGCCTTTGCTGGCTAGACTGCTTTCTTTGGCAATTAGGGATATGGCCATTTCATCGGACACCAATTCGCCCCGTGTAATGGTTTCTTTGACCAGATAACCGCTATCACTACCGTTATGGGTCTGCATCCTGAGCAATTCGCCGATATTAACGTGAAGAAATCCCGTCAGTTCACTCAACAGTTTTGCCTGAGTTCCTTTTCCGCTTCCCTGAATTCCCAAAAATACAATCGCATCCATATATTACTGTGCCTCCGGCTACCGCTATTGACAAGAGATATAATTGTCAAGCATCAGTTTTTTCCAGCACCACAAAGGCAAGGGCGACAGAAGCATCATGGCTCAGGGACAGATGTATCTTTGTAAGTCCGAGCTTGGCCATAAATTCAGCGCTTTGCCCGTGTAACCGGATCATTGGCTCACCGTTTTGTCCGCAGATTACTTCGATATTCTGCCAGGTCATTTTTTCATTCCAACCCGTCTTACATGCTTTCATGACCGCTTCTTTGGCGGCGAAGCGGGCAGCCAGGGACTGATAGGGATGTGCCTTGCTTTGGCAATAGGTAATCTCATCAGTAGTAAAGACCTTATCCCAAAAACCGGGATTGCGTTCAAACGCTTTTTGGATCCTGTTGACTGCTATGATATCAGTTCCTATGCCGATGATCATTGGATCACACTCTTCACTGTTCCAAATCCAGTAAATACTGTTTGATCGGTAATCCTCCTCCAAAGCCCCTCAATTTTCCATTCTTCCCGATCACTCGATGACAGGGAACTAAAATGGGGATTGGATTGCTGCCAATGGCATTGGCAACGGCACGAACGCTATTTTGCCTGCCGATCAGAGAAGCCACATCCGAATAGGATACCGTGTGACCATAGGGGATGGACATCAGCGCTTCCCATACCATCATCTGAAACTGTGTTCCCGTCAGTTTATATGGCAAGTCAAATGTCTGCCGCAACCGGCTCTGATATTCTTCCATTTGCCGGAAGATATCCGTCACCAACTGGTCGGGGTTCTTTACCGATCCGTGATCCGCTGCCTTACCGGGAGCAACAGGATGCGCCGGGGATATGAAATCGATCTCCGTTAAAACACCTTGTTCAATACGGATCATAAGATTGAGATCGGGCGAATGATACACACACACCATCAATTCATTCCTCATGTCCAAAAAACTAACCCCCTTCGCCGATTAGGGGAAGGGGGTGAAGCATACTTCATACTTACGCGGTAAATCTTCTGCGTTCTTTGATTCTGCCGGCTTTTCCCTTCGCACTGCGCAAGTAGAAAAGTTTTGCCCGGCGGACACGCCCATAGCGAACGATCTCGAGTTTATCGATATTGGGTGAAGAAAGAGGAAAGACCTTTTCCACACCGATCCCGTTGGAAACCTTGCGGACGGTAAAGGTCTTTGAGATCCCTGCTCCACGCTTTTGGATAACGATTCCCTGAAAAACCTGAATACGTTCTTTGCTACCTTCTTTGATTTTATAATGGACTTTCACCGTGTCGCCGACGCGAAAATCGGGAAAGTCGGTTCTGATTTGGTCTCTGCCAATTTGTTGCAGAATATCCATTGTTCCTCCCTTTATTTCTCGGAAGAAATACGGTCTATGACGATCGCACCGGCGCTGAGAACTGACAAATGATTGTATTTTCCTGCTCCCGTGATCGGGGCGATAAACACAAGCGGCAGCGGTATGAATTTCATCGGTCAAGCCGTATCCAGTGCCCAGTAATATGGGTACAGAATCCGATCCGACTATCATTGGGGTCTGAGCGAATGATATTTGTGAATCAAGTTTCCTGGCAGTCGTCGTGATCACTCGTGACCGTATTCCTTCTCGGTTTGTAATCTCATTAATGCAATTCCCAATGGAATCGCAGGTCATTATCAGTGACAGAGCTTCGATGCGGTGGGGATAGTACATCAATCCTCGGTTAGAATCCCAAAATTGACAGATGCTGTGAATAAGTTCCTTTTGGTTCTCATCCGGCTTAATGATATAGCAAGTGGTGATACCATAGGTCTTACTGATCCGAGCTGGCTTATGTGTATCCAGATTGGCGATCGAGGTTATGATCCGGTCACCGTTCTTGTTCAATACCGGATAATGCACCAAGCCGATATAGCATCTATTCAGGATCATCAAGGTCTGGACGGCGAACACGGGTAAGAACCGCAGAACGCTGATCGATCCAGGAATCTACCGCTTTGTGATTGCCGGAAGTAAGAACCGCCGGAACGCTCTGGCCCATGAAGGTCTCGGGACGAGTCCAACAGGGATATCCCAATCCGCCCGCACTAAAAGAATCCGATTCCGCGGAACAGGGATCATTCAAGACCCCCGGCAACAATCGGGCTATCCCATCAATCATAGCCATGGCTGCGATCTCTCCACCAGACAAAACATAATCCCCCAGCGAAATCTCATCGCTAACGCACAGGTCTCTGATGCGCTGGTCGATTTCCTTGTAATGGCCGCAGATCATGACCAGATGGCCATAAGCGCTGTAATGCTCCACTATCTTCTGGTTGAGTGGCCGTCCCTGGGGACTGAAGTAAATGACCGGAACAGCCGATTTGCCCAGACAGTGATTGATCGCACGGTAAAGCGGTTCCGGTTTCATCACCATCCCCGCAAAACCGCCATAGGCATAATCATCGGTCTGACGATGTCTGCCCTCGGCAAAATTGCGGATATTCACCAGGCGGATGTTGAGCGCCCGCAGTTTGACCGCTTTGGCGACCATGCTGCTGCCAATAATACCTTCGATCATTCCTGGAAACAAAGTGAGAATATCTGCTCTCATGTTTCCAGCAATGGCTCTGCATTCTGAACGATTATCGTCCTCAGATCTCCCAGCACCGATACAATGAAATGATCCACATAAGGGATCATCACTTCACTGCCGGATACGCCATCTATCACCAGGACATAATGTGCCGAATTATCAAAATAATCGCTCACCGTCCCGATCACCTGATCTGCCAGAACCACCTGATATCCGATCAGATCGTCCATTTCTTCCGAATCGTCGGATATCGGGACATCCGGTTCTACTGCCAGTATCACTTCTTTGTGGAGATGTCTTTCCTCATCAATGCCGTCTCCGGCAAATTTGATATAGATTCTACCTTGCGACTTTTTGCTGTCACTGATAGTCACGTAAAACACTCTATCGCTTCTAAAGATCAGATAGCAATCCTTGATTGCCATAACCGCAGACCTCATGGAGGGCTTGATCATCACATGATAATAACCGTCTCCATCACGTCCGCCCAGTTTGCCGATTCCGACGAGATCGGATGTCTTCATCTATTCGATGATTTCTACTTCGGCTCGTTTTCCTTGTTTGGTGCTTACGGCATTGATTATTGTCCGGATGGCGCTGGCTGTTCTGCCCCGTTTGCCGATCACTTTGCCAATGTCGTTCTTCGAGACCCTCAATTCAAAAAGCGTTACTTTGTCACCGGTGATTTCCGTAATATTGACTTCACTGGGATCATCCACGAGTGCTTTCACTAAGAATTCAAGCAGGTCTTTCATTAGTCACCTCCAGTTTATTGTGCTTCCACTTCTGTTTGGTGTTTGTTGTGCTTACGCTCATGCCATATCTGCAAAACCCCTGCCCTGCGCAATAGAGAGCGAACGGTTTCGGTAGGTTGAGCGCCTACGCCCAACCAATACAGCGCGCGTTCTGTATCTACTTGAAACTTCAATGGGTTCGGCTTCGGATCATAATGACCGATACATTCGATGTACTTGCCATCGCGCTTGACGCGGGCATCTACTGCCACTATTCTATAGGACGGTTGATTATTGGATCCCATCCTTCTTAATCTCAGTTTGACCATTTATTCTCCTTGATCTGTCATAAAACTTTTATCGATTGATTGCATGCTTTTGGAAACTGCCTTTTAGTCAAGCATTTTCTTTGTAACCAGCCATTATCCGATTCCCAATATCAGCCTCCAAGGCAATATCCGATGAGATCCCCGCGCCCGCTGAAGTCTCTTATTTATCTGATATCATTGCCTTTGACGCTGTCTGGGAGATGTATTCTCGTCGTGAAAGCGCATCCGCACACTTATCTGGACGAGCATACCCGATCCAGCAGGCTCGACGACTGATCCGCCGAACAGGAAAAATTGGTTTTGAGATTGTCCTTGACAAACTACCTCGGAACAAATCAGATAGCCACCGCATTGAATAGACAAGGGGGAAAAAATGAAAACCACTGTCTTGTTGGCTCTGTACATCTTGCCGTTAATGGCACTTGCCCAGGTCGATACCGGTGGAACCTTTCAGAATGGTTTCGATGAGTTTTCGAGTTTTGACTCTATCGATTCGACGGAATCCGTCAACGAGGTCAATTATGGAATGGATGGAGTCTTTGGGTTCGTGAACATCGACAATGAGACCTATTCCCAGGTAAGGTTAATGCCGGAGATCACTTTCGGCAAGATCGGGTTCGGTCTGGATATGGATATTCTCATCGACAACAATGGCAGGATCCGAAAAGATGATTGGGACGAGTGGCAGGACTATTTGTATAAGGTTCTTTACTTGCGTTATGGAGACCGGGAGGATCCGGTATATTTCAAAATCGGTAATATCCGCGACTATACGATGGCTCGTGGCATGATCTTTTCCCGCTATTCCAATATGCTGCTCTATCCCAGTGTTCGAAATCTGGGTGGATTTGTCGGTTTCAATTCGTCTATCCTTGGATTGGGCGGCGAGGTCTATACCCACAATATCTACAAAAACGAGATTCTCTCCGGCAGGGTTCATGCCAAGCCCCTTTCCGTTCTGGACACCCCCTTGATCATGGATCTTAAGATCGGGATAAACATCGGTTATGACCGTAATGTCTATGCCAAGTATAAGGACAGCGATGGCGATGGCATACCTGATGTCTATGACGAATTCCCCAATGACCGCAGGATCTGGCTGGATACGGATGGCGATGGATTTCCGGATTATCCTTTCCCTGGCGATCTTGCATATCCGGATATCATCTATGATCTGGATATCGCCGGCTTGGGTTTTATCGACCACCCCAATGACAATCCCTATGTGGGTATTGTCTTTCCCGATATACTCGATCTGTTTCCGCCATCGGACGACCGCCCTTACAATACCGGCTTCTCCCGTGATTATGCCACACCGATCACCAAAAGTAAAGATATCCTCATCTACGGCATTGATTACCGGATTCCTCTGATCGACAATAAAGAACTGTATCTTTATAATTATGGCGAATTTGCCCAGATAAATGGTTATGGCCACGGACTAATCTTCCCCGGATTCGGGGCTGACTTTTCGATCTTCAACGTGCTTATGGAATTCAGGAATTTTGGAGATCGCTTTAAGCCCGGTTTTTTTGATCACGTATATGATGATGAGCGTTGCCAGGTAGATTATGAACATGATTCGACACATAATCGCAATGTCTATTCATTACGAGGCAAAGAATCAATTCTGGACGAGTATAAATCCTCCTGGGGCTGGTATGGCAGCGTCCTGGCAAACATCCAGGAAATGCTTTATTTCAAGGTCGCATATCAAGATATGTATGGCGAAAATGTCCGCACCGGAAAATCCTTGTGGGCTGGCTTGAAGGTGATACAGGATTATATCCCCCGCCTGGCCGAAGCATCCATCTCCTATTCCCAGCGCAACGTCCATTTTATCGATTTTGGCCGCTTGCGCAATACCGCTGCCCAGATCGATGGCAGATTGACCTATTCCATTACATCGGATGCGCGCTTGATCGGGAAGTTGATGCAAAGGTATGTCGATATAAACAATGACGGTTACATCAGAGGTAAAGATGAGGTGATCAATACGATTACCTTCGGTGTGGAATTCCGGTTCTAATATCGATTGGTACATCTCTCTTGATAAGGGCCGTCATATGATTCGGAGAGTTAGCCGATCGTTAACATGCTTCCCACCTGCTTGGTAACCTTAGTATAACCTTACGGTCGTAAGGTTATACTAAGGTTATACTAAGGTTATCAAGCAAGGAAGACAAAGAAATTCGGGATCAGTCACAGGCCGGAGGGCAACATTGGATCCAGATCGCATTTCAATGATTGAACCGAGATGGCGGAAATGGCTTACCGAGACCATTGCACATAATGGGCTCACCAGAGATTGAGAACATGAGAAAGCAAAACAACAAGTCTTCCGGTGCCATCAGATGGTGGGTGGTGGTTCAGCCACCGTTTCGGATCGTGAGCGTACATATTACTCTTCTGGGTACTTAGACATAGTGAGGACTTCAGTCCGAACAAGTGACATACTTCCAGCATATTAACAGAATGATTTCTCTCCTGCATGAGAGCAATTCTCTCGGACTAAAGTTCACTTAAAATTCCGGATGCCCTTGCATGCTGCCCCCAGGGACGTTCTGAACGGTGACTGGAGTCACTTCCTGGCATCTGATGGTGCTGTTATGATAGGTGAAATTCCTTTTTTACGTTCTGCATATCAAGTGATCCCGGTATGTGCAACGCTCTTTGATAGTTAAAGACGAGTTCGTTTCGAGATCGCTTCGGGTGCTCGGAGCAAACCTGAGGTAAAAGATGAATTGGTCCATCAAAAGGGAAACTGGGGAAATGGCTATGAATCACAGAGCGCTTGCCGGATCGATCAGCCAAAGATCAGACGGATCTCCTGCGTGGCATTTTCGATACTATCGGAGGCATGAACGGCATTTTCCGTGACTCCTTCGGCAAATTGATAACGGATGGTTCCCGGTTTTCGCTTTTCCGGTTCGACCTCGCCGATCAAGACCCTCAGTTCCGCTACGGCGTTTTCCTTTTCCAAAAGCAAAGCCACCGTATCTCCGGAGGTCATGAACCTGATCAGCCGGTCAAAGAATGGCTTGTCTTCGTGAACATTATAGAATTTGTGGGCAAGCACGTCATTAAAATGAAACATCCTGATATTGCGGATGGCAAAGCCATTCTGTTCAACGATGGTGATGATCTGCCCGATGTGATGATGCTCCACCACATTGGGTTTGATCAGCATCAATGACTGCTGGGTCATCTGGCTTGATAGACGGTTTCGATGTAATCCAGTGCCGCCACTTTGATGGCGATATCACGGTTGAGCACTTTGCTCATTCTGACTTTGTGGCGGAGTATATCCGACCAGACCTCAAATACCTCATTGGCTTTGAATTCAAGTCCGGTATATTGTTTGAGCATCATTGGATAAAATTCGTCACGATCGGATTCCACCCGAGCGATGACTATCTTGGGGCTGTCCGAAAGGACATCATAATCCTTGTAACGAACATCGATGACTACGAATCCGAGTTTCAGCAGATTCTCATAATTGATCTGAACGTCTTCACTGTTAAGCATTTCTATCTCCATCTCAGTAATTAAATTATCTCGACAAAAACCCGCTTGTCGATTGCGTGACCCCATAAAGAATTACCAAAGGTATAAGTCAAGCAGAATTGTATAAAGTGCATTAATTACGATCTGATTGATGACGGTGGTCGGGCACAAATTGACCACTCTCAAACAGCAAATCGGCAATTTGGAAATGTCGCTATCCGACGACGACCCATAATCTGTAAAGGATGGATCATGCATACTTTCAAACTCGTCAGCGAATATGAACCCGCAGGTGATCAGCCATCGGCAATAGCGGATCTGGTCTCCGGGATCCAGACCGGTAAAAATTATCAGGTGCTCCTGGGCGTTACCGGCTCGGGCAAGACATTTACCATCGCCAATGTCATTGCTCAATTGGACAGGCCGGTGCTCGTCCTGTCCCACAATAAGACACTGGCTGCGCAGTTGTATGGTGAACTCCGGCAGTTGTTTCCGGATAATGCGGTCGAGTATTTTATCAGTTATTATGATTATTACCAGCCCGAAGCATATATCCCTGGCAAAGACATCTACATTGAAAAGGACTCCGATATCAACGAACAGATCGAGAAACTGCGGCTGAGAGCGACCATGTCGCTGATGGAAAGGCGGGATGTCATCATCGTCGCCAGCGTTTCTTGCATCTACGGTTTGGGCGTACCGGAAGAATACCGGGAGGCATTGATCCGCGTCCAGACCGGGCAAACGATGGAGCGCGAAGAACTCATTAAGAAATTGGTCAACGCTCATTACAGCCGTAATGATATAGCTTTTGAACGGGGTGCTTTTCGCGTGCGCGGCGATATTGTGGACATCTATCCCGCTTATCTGGAGCATTGCGTCCGAGTGGAATTTTTCGGCGACCAGATCAGCCGTATCGAAAAACTTCATCCGATATCCTATCAATCACTGGGCGAAGTGGATGAATATCCGATCTATCCCGCCATCCACTTCATCATGTCCGAAGAACGGTTGCACGATGCACTCAAGAGCATCGAAGCAGAGATGGAAGAACGCATCAGATTCTACCTTGAAAACAGCCGATACGTGGAAGCGGACAGGTTGAAGCAGCGGACGATGTTTGATCTGGAAATGCTCAGGGAATTGGGCTACTGCTCCGGTATCGAGAATTATACCCGACATTTGACCGGCACTCCACCCGGTAAACCGCCAAACTGCCTGCTCGATTACTTTCCCGAGGACTTTTTGATGATCATCGACGAATCCCACGCCACCATTCCCCAGGTGCATGGGATGTATGGCGGTGACTATACCCGCAAAAAGAATCTGGTGGATTATGGATTTCGCCTGCCTTCGGCTTTTGACAACCGTCCGCTGACCTTTGACGAGTTCACTGCCTATTTACGTTGTGTCATCTTCGTCTCTGCCACACCCGCCAATTATGAATTGTCGCTTACCAAAGGCGAGATCGTCGAGCAGATCATCCGACCCACCGGTTTGATCGATCCGGAGGTCGAGATCAAACCGATCAGGCATCAGGTGGACGACCTCGTCCGACAGATCAGGGATCGTGTCGCACAAAACCAGAAAGTATTGGTCATGACATTGACCAAAAAGATGGCTGAAGACCTGAGCACTTTCCTATGCAATGCCGGCATCCGGGCACGATATCTGCATAGCGACATCGATTCCATAGAACGTACCAAACTGATCCGGGAATTGCGGTTGGGGGAATATGATGTCCTGGTCGGGATCAACCTCCTGCGAGAAGGACTCGACCTACCGGAGGTCTCCCTGGTTACTATCCTGGATGCCGATAAAACTGGATTCTTACGCTCCACCAGATCCCTGATCCAGATCTCCGGCAGGGCTGCCCGGAACGTCGATGGAAAGGTCGTTCTCTATGCTGATCAAGTGACCAGGGCGATCGAAGAAACGATATTTGAAACCAATCGCCGCCGTCAGAAACAATTGGAATTCAATGCCCGGCACAACATCACTCCCCTCTCCATATCCAAAACCATCGAACAGATCATGCGAAGCACAGCTATCGCCGAGGGTTATGCAACGGATGACAAGACCGATGCCAAAGCCGAGAAAAAACAATTTATAGATTATCTGGAACTGGATAACCGTGAAAAAGTGATCGAACTGCTCATGCAAGAGATGCGGCGAGCGGCCGCCAAACTCGATTTTGAGCAGGCGATGGAACTGCGTGACCGCATCCTTGAACTCCAACAAATGCACTGAGCATGCGCTTCCATCCGCTCTTGCTTTCCCCTGCCCTGTCCCCCGGAAGATCGCCCAATGACCACCGAAGTCCATTCGGTCAGCGAACGGGTAACTCGATCCGGGTTTGGCATCCGGATATAAGGAAGTAGGCGGAGTTCGCAAGATTTCTCTTGTCAAATTCACCAATGGATAATATGAGGACGCGTTACGATGCAGACACTGGCCGATTATCTTTTTTACGAGGATGTCAGGTCATCGGGTTTGGGGTGGTTCCCCAAGCAGTAAATACGAAAATGAGGTGAATAATGGACGAGCAAAACAGCAGGATACCACGAACGTTGCCGGTCTTGCACATGAGCAGCGTGGTGATGTTTCCCTTTCTGCTGATGCCTTTGGTCATATCGGATGACGAATCGAAACTGGTCGTGGATCATGCCCTGTCCAACGACAAATCGATGGCATTCTTTTTGGAGCGTGAAAAGAAATATACTACGGATATTGGTCTGCATGAAATGGGAACGGCAGTCACCATCCTGCGCATGTTACGCAATCAGGATGGATCGATCAGTTTGCTTTTGCAAGGCACTTCCCGCATCCGCCTGCAAAAGCTCTTGCAACGCGAGCCGATCATCATGGTCGACGTGGAAACGATCTCAGAACAGATGGATGACGATCCTGAGATCCAGGCATTCCGGAAGATCGCCATCGAACTGCTGGACAAGATCGTGGCCGAAAGCAGCTCGCTAAACCGTGAAATGATCTCCGGATTGAATAATATCCGCCAAGCAGGAAGAGTGGCTGATATCATTGCCGGTAATTCCGATCTCCAGATCGATGAGCGGCAAAAACTGCTCGAACTGATCGATCTCAAAGCACGATTCCGCTACCTGAACGAATGCCTCGCAGAACTGATCAGGCAGATGCGCCTCGAAAACGACATCCGCAGCCATATCCAACTCGAAATGAGCGAGGATCAAAGACGCTATTACCTGCGTGAACAGATGGATGCCATCCGCCGTGAACTCGGAGAGACCGACGAGGTTAGCAAAGAGATCCTCAAATGGCGCATGGCAATTGAAAAAAACAACCTCCCCGAATATGTAAAAGAAGTGGCATATGAAGAACTCGAACGCCTTGCCAGCATGCAACCCGCCGCCAGCGAATATGGCGTGATCCGCAATTATCTCGATTGGATCGTGAACCTCCCCTGGCGCAAACATAGCAAAGACCACCTTGATATGAACGCCATCGAACGCATCCTCACCAAAGATCATTTTGGCTTGCAAAAGCCCAAGGAACGCGTCCTGGAATATATTGCCGTTAAAAAACTGAAAGGCCATCTCAAAGGCCCGATCCTCTGCTTCGTCGGCCCTCCCGGCGTCGGCAAGACCTCGATCGGTCAATCGGTCGCACGCGCTCTTAAAAGGAAGTTTATCCGGATGTCGCTGGGCGGAATTCATGACGAAGCGGAGATCCGAGGTCACCGCCGAACTTACATCGGTGCCATGCCCGGCAAAATCATTATGGAAATCAAACGGCAGGGAACTGCCAATCCGGTATTCATGCTGGATGAGATCGACAAACTCGGACGTGACTTCCGGGGAGATCCCGCTTCCGCTCTTCTGGAAGTGCTTGATCCGGAACAGAATAATAATTTTGTGGACAATTACCTCAATCTGGCTTTCGATCTTTCGGAAGTGATGTTCATCACTACCGCCAATTCTTTGGATACGATCCCGCCCCCTCTGCGCGACCGGATGGAAGTGATCGAATTCAGCAGTTATCTGGAGAACGAGAAGATCGAGATCGCCCGCAATTATCTGATCCCCAAAGAGATCAAGAATAATGGACTGGAAAGATACTCCATCCGTTTCCACCGTTCCGCCTTGCAGGAACTTATCCGCTTTTATGTGCGCGAAGCCGGGGTACGTAACCTTCAGAGGCGGATCGGTTCCATCCTGCGCAAGATCGCCCGTCAGATCGCAAAAGGCGAGATCCACCCGGTCAGCATCACCGCAGAAAGGATAAAGGATTACCTGGGCTACCGCAAGTTCTCGCTGGAACTGGCTAGCCGTAAAGCGGAGATCGGCGTTACCACTGGTCTCGCATGGACTCAATATGGCGGCGAATTGCTATTCTGTGAGACTATCCGTATGCCCGGCAAGGGTAGTATCGTCATGACCGGCAGATTGGGTGAAGTGATGAAAGAATCTGCCCGCATTGCTCTGAGTTATCTCAAAGCCAACCACCAAAGATTCAAGTTGAATCCCGAGGACTTTGAGAATTATGACGTCCATGTCCATTTCCCCGCCGGCGCCATCCCCAAAGATGGACCATCCGCGGGAGTGACCCTCACCACGTCACTGGCATCATTATTCATCCAGAAGCCCGTCCGTCACGACATTGCCATGACCGGGGAAGTGACCCTTTTGGGCAAGGTGCTTCCCATTGGTGGCATCAAGGAAAAACTGCTGGCTGCACGTCGTGCCGGGATTAAACAAGTGCTCGTGCCGGAAGAAAACCGGGAGGAAGTGGTGGAAGTGGATAAAGACATCATCCGGGATATGGAGATCATCTACGTGGATCACGTTAAGCAGGTGCTCGATCTCGTGCTGGTAAAAAACTCCAAAACATGAGAGATCGCAGATCGCCGCATGGAAAGATATCCGACGATCAATATCCTCCTGAATGTAGCCAGCCGCTATATCCCCAAGGCGGAATTTGTCTTGCGCACCTATTGCTATATCCTGCGGCTCAACCCCCGCTTTATGTATGGTTCTCACTTTGAAGGCACACACCTTTACTATGGCATTTCCACCGATAAGCCATATCCGATCAAGATCCATTATGAGGACAGCACGGCAGATTTTTTTGACCAGCGCGAACTGTACCCCCTGGAAAAGGTAAATTTCTGCCTCGTTGACAAAGAATACATCCCCTTCCTCTTTTCCTTACAGGGCAATATATTCGCCCTCGGGGATGAGCATTGCCTCTCCCGCAAGGACATCATCGCCGGCGGTTTTTATTTCCTCACTTGCTGGCATGAATTCATCATCAGCGAACGCGGTCTGAAACAGGGAAGATTCGACTATAAGCAATCGCTGCAGTACCGATGGGATTTTACCGAGTTACCGGTCGTGGATATCTATTGTTATTTACTGCGAATAATGATGGAACGGTTTTTGCCGGAACTAAGCCGCGAGATATATTGGAACGAAGATTCACGCTTTGCTCTTTCGTTATCTCATGACGTTGATTACTGGGATTACTGGACGCCTCAGCACCGCAAGGATACACTGATATACAATCTGAAAACGCTGAGAGATCGTCCATTGCGTTCAATCTACAAGATTCTCGCCCACAGCATACACAAAAATATCTTTTACAATCCCTGGAAACAAAACCGCTATATCGTCCGCCGTGAGCTGGACAGAAACGTCCGCTCCACCTGGTTTTTGCTTGCCTCCGGGCAGATTGAGGACAGCCGTCAGAACTACCTTTCCGATGTGGTTTACAAGGAACAAATTATTGACGCTATCGGACAGCAGGAAGTGGGACTCCATGGCAGTCCCCAATCCGCTTTTGATCTGGATATCCTCGATCGGGAATTGAAGTCCTTGCGCCAGGTTGGGTTTAATCCCACCGGTTTTCGCACCCACTACCTCCACTTTGATTACCAGAAGAGTTTTAGCATCCTCGAGCAAGCCGGCATCCAATATGACAGCACCCTCGGTTATTGGGAGAATATCGGTTTCCGCGCGGGAGTCTCATTTCCTTTTTTCCCCTTCAATATAGCTGAGAACCGCCCTTTCCGGGTGCTGGAGATACCGCTCATCGTAATGGACACTACTCTGCATTCGCCCAAAGCAATGGGCTTGAATCTCCACCGCGCCCGCAGACGGCTAAAAAAGATGATCGCCCTGGCAGAAAAATACCAGTCACATATTACTTTGCTTTGGCACAACAACATCTTTGATCCAGTGGATTTCCCCGGTTGGGGATCGCTTTATTACCAAACGATCGACCATGCTCTCGCCCGTGGCGGATGGGTTACCGATCTTGATTCCATCTATGAAGAATGGGTGATGCTGAGTTATTAGGAGGGATTAAGATATGATCATCTCCATCCTCTGGTTTTGGTTTTACATCATATTCATGATCATCGCTATATGTGTTTTGCCCCTGTATTTGCTGCTGCGGATGATCGTGCCCCATAAGTGGAACAGATGGCTGATCCTGGGCCTTGGAAGTTTTTGGGGCAGAGTTACCGTCAGCTCTACCTTTTCCTCCATCCGGGTCACCGGCAAAGAGTACCTTCCCACCTCGGACAATATCTGTTTTGTCTGCAATCATCAAGGATTTTTTGACATCCCCATCCTGCTCGGATACGTGCCCAAGCCGATGGGATTCATCGCCAAATTTGAACTGAGCAAGGTCCCCATCCTCAGCCAATGGATGAAAGCCATTCATTGTGTCTTTATCGACCGCAAAAATTCCCGCAAGACCATCGCCTCCTTCAATAAAGCATCCTCGATCATCAGAACCGGCAATCCCGTGGTCATCTTTCCGGAAGGAACACGCAGCAGAGGTCCCCGGATCGCTTCATTTCATGCCGGTAGCACCAAACTTGCCTTGATGGCAAAAGCGATCATCGTCCCCATCGCTATCGATGGCAGTTGGCGGATGTATGAAGACCGCAAGAGGATCCGCCGGGCTGTCGTACAAGTTTCCATCATGCCCATGATCATGCCGGATGACGTCCTGATGCATGATACCAACACTCTCTCGGATCAACTGCATTCGATCATCTCCAATCAATTAAACGAAATAAGGAAAACAAATTGAAGTCACTTATCACGATTATTTGTCTAATTTCCTGCATGGCTACGACCTATGCGCAGACCCCTCTGCATTGCGGTGTCAAAGCCAGCTGGATTCTATCGCAGCATTATGCACCGCCTTTGATCGAAAGCGACTCTGAAGTCGTCTCCGGCAGGCGCAATGGCTTCAATGGCGGACTCTATCTCGATATGGAGAAACTGCCCAATCTCGACCTGTCCTATGAACTGCTCTGGATGTCCAAGGGCTCACGCGAGAAGATCACCGGCATTGAAGATGCGGAAGAAGATGATCTGAAACTGGTCAAGCGCGATGGCAAGTGGCTGGTCCATCTCACCGCCAAGTAACCGCAATATAAAGAAAATACCCTTATACCTGACCCTGTTTTTTTTGACTGGTCTGATTGAGATAGCTACCATGCAAACCAGTAACGCTCCCATTGACTTTTCGTCGATAGATAGCGCATTCTGGACTGTCTGCGACACCCTCATGATCAATAAGACCGTTGCACATAGGGGTATCACCGGCTTCAGCCGGTCGTTGCACTGAC
>CAYZZE010000018.1:0-24536 GCA_964482845.1 uncultured Candidatus Cloacimonadota bacterium | reverse complement strand
ACTAAGGTTATACTAAGGTTATCAAGCAAGGAGGATAGTTAAGTCAACTCTCTGAATTGTTCAACGGTCTTTCGGAATTGATCATGGATCATCGGGATCAGTCAACCGGCGGGTCACTCGATCGGTAGGAGATCAGATAACGCCGATGATCTGCCTCAATTTTGCCATCTTTGCTGCTGCCAGTTCCCGTGCCCGCTGTGAGCCATCATTGAGAATCTCATGGATATATTCCTGATGCGTCATAAGATATTCATAACGTGCCCTCAGGGGAGCAAGCTCCTGATTCATTATCTCGAACAAGATTTGTTTGGCATGCCCCCAACCCATTCCACCATTGACATAACACCGGCGGAGTTCAGCGATCTCACCCGGATCGGCAAAGACCTTGTAGAGGGCAAAGATACTGCAGGTATCCGGATCTTTGGGTTCTTCGACGGATTGGGAATTGGTCACGATACGCATGACCAATTTGCGCAATTCCTTCTCCCCGGCAAAGAGTGGGATCGTATTACCATGGCTCTTGGACATCTTTCTGCCGTCGAGACCGACCACTGTCTTAGTCTCTTCCCTTGCCATCGGTTGCGGGATGCGAAAGCCCTCGCAGCCATAAACGAAGTTAAAACTCTGCGCAATGTCGCAAGCCATTTCCACATGCTGGAACTGGTCATTGCCCACCGGTACGTAATCCGTATCAAAGAGCAGAATATCCGCCGCCATGAGAACGGGATAGGTGTAAAGCCCCATATTCACGCCAAAGTCCGGTTCGTTGTCCTCATCCTTGTTCTTCTGCAGTATTGCCTTATAGGCATGGGCGCGGTTCATTAGTCCTTTGGGAGTGAAAGCCAGCAGCAGGGTCATCAGTTCAAAGGTCTCCGGAACCTGGGATTGTTTATAGATCAGAACCCGTTGCGGATCAAGCCCGCAAGCCAGCCAGGCCGCAGCGATCTCCAGAGTCATCTGCCGGAGTTCTTCGGCATCTTTCACTGAATTCAGCGCATGATAATCTGCGATGAAATAGCGTGCTTCGCAGGTCTGTGACAGTTCCAAAGCCGGACGAATGGCACCGATGTAATTTCCGATATGGGGCAGACCGGTGGGTTTTATACCAGTCAGGGCAATCTTTTTTCCCATGTCAAATCCTTTGTTTTACTCAATTGTTCTGAGGTAGCGTCCAAACAGGTCATTACCTATCGCATCAGTGATCTCGACCTCCGCTACTTTGCAATCACCCAGTCCTTCGCCTTCAATCAGAGTTATCCCGTCAATCTCAGGCGCATTGAACCATGCCCTGCCCAAACAGTAGCCCAATTCATCAGTATCGGAACATTCCACCAAGACCTCCAAGACCTTGCCGACACACTGCTCCAGGATCTTCTCCGTTATCTTCGCTTGCCGGTTCAGCAGTTTGTTCTTCCGGCTAACCGCTACAGATTCCTTAACCTGATCGGGCAGATCAATCGCTCTCGTTCCCGATTCCCGGGAATAAGCAAATACGCCGGCAAATAGGAAACCCGTTTTATCAACAAACTGGCATAGTGCCTTGAAGTCATCTGCGCTCTCACCGGGAAAACCGGTCATCAGCGTCGTGCGGAAGACCGCTCCGGGTAATGCCTCACGGATATCTGCAATAAGTGCGGTGATAGCCTCTCCATCATTGCTGCGTCCCATCTTCCGTAAAATGTGCCCACAGCAATGTTGAACAGGGAATTCAAAATAGGGCAGCAACTTGGGATATTGCTGATAGAGTCCTATCCACTCCCGTTCAAAGTGATCGGGATGCATATACATGACGCGGATCCAGCGGTATTGAGGGATATCATGGAAACGGGCGATGAGTTCCGGCAATGCTTTCCTGCCATAGATATCCAGCCCATAATTACAAGTGTCCTGCGCCACGAGGGTTAGTTCCTTTGCCCCATGCTCCGCTAACATCAGCGCTTCCGTATATAGATCGGGAATGGGAACGCTCCGCATCCCTCCGCGGATGGAAGGGATTGTACAGTATGAACAGCGGTTGTCACAGCCATCGCTGATCCGCAGGTAAGTATGGGAAACATGCTCCAGCGGAAAGCGGTGACGGCAATTGGAGACCGGTTGCTCCAAATAACGCTCAAAAGCGGCAAAGTCCTTGAGTGAAATCCAGGCATCCACCTCAGGATAGCATTGGATAAATTCCTCCGCATCGCGGTTCATCACACAGCCGGTAACGACCATACCGGTGATCTCCCCCGCCTGCTTCAGTGTGGCATAATAACTAAGGACACTGTCCAGTTCAGCCAGTGCAGCGGTGATAAAAGCGCAGGTATTGATCAGGATGTGATCTGCTTCCTCCGCATCGGTAGTCAAGCGGTTGCCACTCCGGTTGATGATGTAGGCGAAGGTCTCGCTGTCCACCAGGTTCTTTGGACAGCCCAAACTCTCGATATAATATGTCTTCACCTGCTCCTCAATCCATTAGATGGATAAAGAGTCCGCTACGGATCTTGGGCTCAAACCAGGTGGACTTGGGAGGCATAATCTCACAGGCGTCCGCAATGGTTATAAGTTCGTCCATGGATGTTGGAAACAACGCAAAAGCAACCACTTCCCTGCCCGAATCCACGCGCTTGACCAGTTCCCCAAGACCACGGATACCGCCCACAAAATCGATCCGTTTATCCTTGCGCGGGTCAATGATCCCAAGGATCGGCTGTAGCAAATTGTTCTGGAGTATGGAAACGTCCAACGCTTGAACGACGTTACCATCGTCCCATGTACCCGGCTTGGCGGTCAGCCGATACCACATGCCGTCCAGATACATGCCAAAATGATGCAATCCTTCCGGGTGATAGGGCTTTCTGTGGGAGTGCGGTTTGATCTCAAACTTCTCACAAACCAGCGCCAGAAAATCCTCTATATTATGACCGTTGAGGTCTTTGACCACGCGGTTGTAATCAAATATCTTGAGCTGGTTATCGGGGAAAATGACCGCCATGAAGTGGTTGAATTCCTCTTGTCCGGTGTAGTTTGGATTCTGCTCCCGTCTGAGAGCGCCGACCTTTGCGCCTGAAGCAGCGCGGTGATGCCCATCCGCCACATAGAGATAGTCCATCGCCCCGAAGGCATCCTGGATGGCTTTGATATCAGCATCGTCCGCCATCAGCCACAAAGCATGGCAGATACCATCGTCACTAACGAAATCATAGACCGGCGGTGTGGTGGTAACTATCCGGTTGACGATTGCATCGACCTCATCCTGATGCCGATATGTAAAAAACACTGGCGAGGCATGAGCATTGCAGGTATCCACATGTTTGATCCGGTCTGCTTCTTTATCGGCGCGGGTAAGTTCGTGCCTTTTGATCCTGCCATCGAAGTATTCATCCACCGAGCATAAGCCGACGAGTCCATATTGTTCCCGTCCATTCATCGTCTCGCGATAAATGTAGAACATCGATTTGTCATCCTGCTTCATCAAACCGCTGTTGATGAAGTTATACAGATTCTCTTTGGCTTTTTGATAGACCCGCTCGTCATAGAGATCGATCTCGGGCGGGAGATCCACTTCCGGTTTTTCCACATGGATATAACTCAGCGGACGCTTCGCCACCTCGATACGGGCTTCATCGGAATCCATCACATCATAGGGCAGAGAGGCGATCTCCGCGGCTTTTTCCGGCAAGGGTCTCACGGCTTTGAATGGTATGAATACAGCCATCTCATGCTCCTTCTATTGTTTATAATATTCGATCAGTACTTTGATCAGATCGAGGTGATCATGCACACCGGAGGTCTCACGGATCGAATGCATCGCCCACATCGGAGAACCGATATCGATCGTCATCACGCCATTCAGCGCTTCGGCGATCGGTCCGATCGTCGAGCCACAGGGCACATCCGATCTGGTTAAAAACTCCTGCCAGGACACCCCCGCTTTCTCACACAAATTGATAAAACGCTGCTTGCTGGCAAGGGTCGTGGCATACTTGTGGTTGATATTGGATTTGATCACGATGCCCTGATTGATCTTGGGCGCATAATCGGGATCATATTTATCGGCGAAAGCAGGCAACCAGGCATGAGCCATATCGCCGGAAACGAGGTATGAATTGCGCAAAGCGATCAATTGCCGTTCCCGGTCAAGCCCCAAAGCCAGCATCAGCCGTTCCATAACCCCGCTAAGGAAGGTGGAAAACGCTCCCTGCCGGGTCATGCTGCCGATCTCCTCATGGTCATAAAAGACGGCAATGGCGGTCTTGGATGGTTTGGAAACCTCCAGCATAGCGCTAAAGATAGCGTGAGACATCGTCTGATCATCCTGCCGGGCAGAGACCAGCAAACTCCGGTCTGCACCGCTTAATTCCGCCTTCGTGGTTTCATAAAGGAATAGTTCCATGTTTATGATCTGATCCGCTCTGATCCGCAATTCGCCTGCCACAAGATTCTTCAGGACTGATTCCCCGGCAGCGGTCTCGCTGTCGCCGATGATCGCTTGCAGGTGATGCTGTTTATTATATTCAAAACCCTCATTTACCTTGCGGTTGACATGCAGGGCGGCATTGGGGATAATGGCGACGGGTCGGGAGATGTTGACCGGTGAGACGTGGGTCTTTGGCGTCTTTTTCGCTACTTTATCCTTCCAGACCACACGTCCGGCAAGCCCCAAGGAGCGGTCGAACCAAGTGGCGATGATCGGACTGCCATAGACCTCAACGCCCACCTGGGCAAAATTACCATGCCGCTTTTCGGATTCGGATTTGATCTTGAGACAAGGACTATCCAGATGCGCTCCCGCCAGATGGAATCCTTCCACTGCAGATCCGGAGCCGATCTGAAAAGCGACCACTGCCGCATCGTCGCGGTTAACATAATACTTTCCGCCCCTATTCAATTTCCAGGACTGGTTCTCGTCCAGTTCCTCAAATCCCTTTGCCTGTAAACGTGCGGCAATTTGCTGCACCGCCTGGATGCTCGTGGGCGAGTTATCCAGAAAACTCATCAGATCTTTGATGTGCTCGTTCATTTCAACCTCGCAGGTAGTGGTTCAGCTATCGATAAACATGTATATCTGCATGCTTTGATATCAGTTACATGGATAGACGACAACGGGCACGACTTTTATCCGGATATGATTTCTGTCAAAGGGATTGTATCCCATATACCTCAAGCCGATTCTCCGCAGCAGAAATAATCTCTCGGTTTTATACTCTATCTCGTTGCATAGCAGGATGATATACATGCAGCATCAGTAAGCGTTCTTGCCATACCGTTTTTACTTGTTCATCCTGATCTCCTTCTCAGTTACCCGATTGTTAATTTATGAATGCGGATGTTCACTTCTTGTAAAGGTGATCAAGTCCTTTCCGCTCAGTATGATAAGAAAGATCAATATCTCGATTACCAATCAAAGAGCGTTGCACACATTGGGATCACCAAATTTCGGGAACGTGAAAAAACAATATCGTCTCTCCTTCCGGCGTAGTCAAAGATAATTGAGGATTATGCCCGTCAGATAGTCTTGATACTCATTGAGTCAACCGCTCTGAGTGATGTAACGAACTCAAGAAGGTTTAGATTCGAGCGGATTAGTGCTTTCTCCTGCATTCTCCCTGCTTCATAACCTTAGTATAACCTTACGGCCGTAAGGTTATACTAAGGTTATACTAAGGTTATCAAGTAAGGAGGATAGTGTCGTCAACTCTCTAAATTACTCAACGGCCTTAAACAAACAGAATGAGTGCCGGCAATGACCGCAGGCCATTTGATGCCATGCGAAATCCAGTCGAGTTAATCGTGATGTTTCCCCCTGATTCAGCTCTGTATTACCCGTTTGTGAGCTTGAAGTTAACAAATTGTTCCGCTGATTACGTTTATGAAAACCACTCGAAAAAGTCGTAAATCCCATTTGAAAAATTCGTGATATCGTTTGGAAAAATCGTGATATCGCAGGCATGTAAAGACGCTGATTTGAAAAAGAGGTGATACGATTTGAAAAATTGAGGAGAACGCATCCCGCTTGAATCCAAACCTTTTAAGACGGTTGCATAATTCATATCGGCAGACATTTTAGTTGACAGAAATCCGCTACCAGAAATTTGGTCGCGGAACATTAATAAACCAATAGACTTTTTTTAAGAGGATAGATAATGTTATATACGATTGCTTTGATACTGCATCTGATCATCAGCGTCGTGCTGGTTCTGATCATTCTGGCTCAGTCCTCCAAGGGTGGATTGGATTCCAATCTGGGAGGAGCGGCAATGAATGTCTTTGGCGGTAGTGGCGCTTCTGTGTTTTTGCGTAAGTGGACTCAGATACTGGGTCTGGTGTTTTTGGGTTCCTGTCTGCTGTTGGCTTTTTTAGTCAAAGATCTGGGCGGTGGCTCGGCTCTTGACGAGATTCAGCGACGCCAAAAGCGACTAGATACGGAAGGCAGCGCCGAGCCAAGTAGCCAACCTGCCAGTCCAGCGCCGGTTACTCCCACCGAATAAAGATATTATTGGCTGCAGAAGTGGTGGAATTGGCAGACACGCAAGACTAAGGATCTTGTGCCTGTAACGGGTGTGCGGGTTCGAGTCCCGCCTTCTGCACCAAAGCCCTAAGTTCCGATTCCGACGATTTCAAGCAGATCCCGAGGTCTGTCGATCAGATACTCGGGATTTAGCTTTTCCAGCATTGATCTCGGATGAAAGCCCCAAGTGACGGAGATGATCGGGATATGGTTGTGTTTGGCGGCGCGGATATCCCTCTGTTCGTCACCGATATAGACGGGATTGCGTTCTTCTGCTTCTTTGCGTTTGAGCTGTGTGGACAACGCCTGTGATTTGCGGAAAAGACCTACATCGCAGACATACCAGTCGAATACGTCCATCTCATGCTTTTTGAGGAAGGGCATTACATTGGCATGGGAATTTGAGGTGAGCAGCGACATCGGGATTCCAGCCGCTTGGAGAGTGCGCAGGGTCTCCGGGATTTCGGCAAATGGCATAAGATCATCGATATGTTTGCTCAATTCCAGTTTTACCTGATGAACGAAGAAGGGTAATTTGTAGAAGGGCAGACGGAGCCATTTGAACGCCTCTTTGAGCGACATGCCGCGAAAACTCCCGATATCTTCTTCCGTGAGCGGAGGATAGCCACAACGGCGGCTTAGGTTGTTGGCAATGATCATGCCCAGATTTATCGAATCCGCCAGAGTGCCGTCAAAATCGAACATCAAATATGGGCGATTGAGCATGATTGCCCGTCTATTCATCCTTTAGGGCAAGGATCATCTGCTTGATCCGGTTACGGGGAACACCGGTCAAATTGTGGTATTCGGCGGCAAGGTCGTTCAAACTGGCACGCTTCAGGTCATCCTGGTGCAACATATCTTCCAATTCCTGTTCCGAAGGCGGTACAGGATGGTATCCCTCAACGAGCAGGACGATCTCTCCGCGGCATTCCAGATCCTCGCCTGCGAGATCGGTAAGCCGTCCACGCCGGTAATCTTCGTGGATCTTGCTGATCTCACGGGCGATCACGCAGCGGCGATTACCGAAAACACCCGCGGCATCGATCATTATATCCTTGAACTTGTGTGGCGGGACGTAGAATATCAGCGTGAATGGTTGACGGTTCAGGGACTGGAGTAGTTTGACCCTTTCTCCGGATTTGGACGGCAAAAAACCAATAAACAGGAACCGGTCGCAGTCCAATCCGGCAGTAGCCAAAGCCGGGATCAACGCTGTCGCTCCGGGCAGGCATTCCACTCTGATGCCTGCCTGGATGGCGTCTCTTACAATGATCGCGGCGGGATCGGAAATGCCAGGCGTTCCGGCATCCGTGACAATGGCGATGCTCTCGCCATCCTTCATGCGCTTGACAAGGGTGGTGCATTGCTGTCGTTCGTTAAATTTATGGTAACTGATGCAAGCCGTCTGCACCTCATAATGCTTGAGTAGTTTGCGGGTGTGTCTGGTATCCTCGGCGGCGATAAGTGTAACTGACCGCAATATATCCACGCCGCGGAAAGTCATATCGCCCATGTTGCCGATGGGTGTGGGAACCAGATATAAGATGCCACTGCTCATGTCATTTGAGGAGGTTGAGCTCCCTGCCCACTTTGATGAAGGACTCGATCGCTTGATCGAGGTGATAAAGCGAATGAGCCGCGGAGAGCTGGATTCGGATCCTAGCTTTGCCGACCGGAACAACGGGGTAGGTGAAACCGATCACGTAGATGCCTTCCTGCAGGAGACGGTCTGCCATTTTGACGGCGAGGGTTTCATCATAGGTCATGACCGGCACGATAGCCGTCTCGCTGGGGATGATGTCAAAGCCCGCTTCGGTCAGTCCGCGTCTCAAGTAATTGGCATTGGTCATGACGTGGTTGCGCAGATTGGGCGATAAGGAGAGCATTTCCAGGACTTTGATCACCGCACCCACAATGGGTGGTGGCATCGTATTGGAGAATATATACGGGCGTGAACGCTGGCGCAGGTAGTCGATGATGTCCTTGCTGGCGGAGATACAGCCGCCAGATGCGCCGCCCAATGCCTTGCCGAAGGTGGTGGAGATGATGTCCACCCGTCCTTGGACGCCGCAGTGTTCGATCGTTCCGCGTCCGGTTTTGCCGATGTATCCGGTGGCGTGGGAATCATCCACCATGACCAGGGCATCGTAGCGTTCCGCCAGATCGCAGATCGGAGACAGTTTGGCGATGTCGCCGTCCATCGAGAAGACGCCATCGGTGATGATCAGCCGAAAGCGGTCGTCAGCGGATTGTTTGAGCACTTCTTCCAATTCCGTCATATCCGAGTGCTTGTAACGCAGGCGCCGTGCTTTGCAGAGCCGGATACCGTCAATGATGGAGGCATGATTCAGTTCATCCGAGATTACTGCACAGTCCTCTCCCAGAAGGGGTTCAAACACACCGGCATTGGCATCGAAGCAGGAAGAATAAAGGATCGTATCTTCCATACCCAAAAAGCGGGACATGCTCATCTCCAGTTGCTTGTGGATGCTTTGCGTTCCGCAGATAAAGCGCACCGATGCCAGCCCAAAGCCCCATTCCTCCAAAGCATTCTTCGCAGCTTTGATCACCTCCGGGTGATTTGCCAGACCCAGGTAGTTATTGGCACAGAAATTGATGACCTTTTTGCCATCAGAAAGCGCGATCTCCGCGCTCTGGGGAGTAGCCAGAATGCGTTCTGTCTTCGACATCCCGCTAGCGATGATGTTGTTCAGTTGTTTCCTGATCTCACTGTGGAAGCGCTTGGACATTTATTTTCCTCGTAAGAAGTTATGTATTCTGGACAAGCCACAATAGGCATATCTCATCCCTGCCATTTTCCGTCAATAAAAAACTGCCTGCCCCGACTTCGGGACAGGCAGTATAATGTGTTTTGGGAATGTATATCAGGTCTTAATTGCCATACATCGCCATGATCTCGTTTTTGGTCTTACCGAGGATGTCATACTTCTGGCCAACTTTGATAAAAGCCGCCAGAGCTTTTTCCAGATGGTGCATATCATGTGCGGCAGAGATCTGAGTGCGGATGCGTGCTTTGCCTTGGGGCACGACGGGGAAGAAGAAACCAATGGCATAGACGCCTTCGGCAAAGAGGTCACGGGCAAAATCCTGTGACAGTTTGGCATTAAAGAGCATCACCGGCACGATCGGAGTATCTCCCGGTTGCAGGATAAATCCCGCTTCAGTCAGGTTCTTTCTCCACCAATCGGCATTGCGTTCCAGTTTATCTCGCCGTTCGGTGGTGGCGGAAAGGATCTCCAGAACATTGAGCACACCGGCGACCACAGGCGGAGCGATCGTATTGGAAAAGAGATAGGGACGTGCCTTCTGGCGGCAGAGTTCGACCAATTCTTTCCGACCTGATACGCAACCGCCGGATGCGCCACCCAAGCCCTTGCCAAAGGTGGTGGTGATGATATCGATCTTACCCACGACGCCGCACTTCTCATGGGTTCCGCGTCCGGTCTTACCTATGAAGCCGGATGAATGTGAATCATCCACCAGGATCATGGCATCATATTTCTCGCACAGTTCGACCATCTTATCGAGTGGCGCAGTATCGCCATCCATGGAATAGACTCCGTCGGTGATGACGAGTTTGTTCCGTTTGTCGCTGTGCAGGATCAGTTTTTCCTCCAGATGCTTCATATCCGAGTGTTTGAAGGAATCGGTCATTGCTTTGCAGAGCCGGATGCCGTCGATCAGCGAGGCATGCACCAGGCGGTCTGAGATCATCACATCTTCTTCGCCGAGGATCGCTTCAAATACACCGGCATTGGCATCCATGCAAGACGGGAAGAGGATGGTATCTTCAGTGCCGAGGAATTCGGTCATCCGTTTTTCCAGTTCTTTGTGGATATCCTGCGTCCCACAGATAAAGCGGACAGAGGACATGCCATAGCCACGGGCGTCCAGACCCTCATGCGCAGCAGCAACCACTTCCGGATGACTGGAGAGACCCAGGTAGTTATTGGCGCAGATATTAATGACCCTTTTCAACGGCGCGCCGGGAGGAAATTCCACTTCGATCTCGGCATCCTGCACCGAGTGGATATACCGCTCGATCTTGAAGATGCCTTTGTCCTGAAGTTCCTGCAATTGTTGCTGATAGGTTGCACGGACTATATTGCTATAAGCCATTGCCTACTCCTTGTAACCGAGGAATTCTATCACCAATTCAGTGATCTTGTTCACCGTGTCGAATGCTTCCGGGGTGGCACGGTTGTCCGGCAAAGATATCTTGTACTTGGTCTCGAGGAAACGCTTCAGCGACACCATCGAAAAAGAATCGACATAACCGCCGGAGATAAGGGCGGTATCATAGGTTATCTCGTCATCCTGGTCTTCCATATATTCATTGATGACATACTCGAGCACGACTTCACGGATTTCGTTTTTCATTATCATTAACTCCTTTTATTTAATCATCTTCAAGCGTGGAAATATCACCGATCTCTTCTCCCCATTCCTGTGCTTTGAGGACACGGCGCATGATCTTGCCGCTACGGGTTTTCGGCAGATTGGGGACATATTCTATATCCTGCGGCATTGCCAGCGGAGACAGCTTCTTGCGGATAAAGTTCATGATCTCCAGTTCCAGCTCCTCGCTGGGCTCGTAACCGGGCTTGAGGCAGACGAATGCTTTGACCACTTCCATATTCACAAAGTCCGGTTTGGCGACCACGGCGGATTCGGCGACGGCAGGATGCTCCAGCAATGCCGATTCGACTTCAAAGGGACTGACCAGATGACCGCCGGTATTGATGATGTCATCATCGCGTCCCACAAACCAGAAATAGCCGTCCTGATCGATGTGGGCACGGTCGCCTGGGATATACCAACCGTTCTTGAACTTGGCTTTGTAGGTCGCTTCGTTGTTCCAATACATCCTCATCATGGCAGGCCAGCCGGGACGGAAGGCGATCAAGCCGATTTTACCGGTCTCTTGGATCTGCTCAAAGGTCTCAGGATCTACCACACCGCCGGTAATGCCGGGGAAGGGCTTGCCCATGGATCCCGGTTTGATCTTCATACCGGGATAGTTGGAGATCATGATCGAACCGGTCTCCGTCTGCCAGTAGGAATCGTGGAACATCAAACCAAAGACCTTCTGAGACCAGATAACCGCCTCAGCATTGAGCGGCTCGCCGACGCTTGCCAAATGGCGCAGAGACGACAGATCAAATTGCTTGACCAATTCATCGCCTGCTTTCATCAGTGAGCGGATCGCCGTCGGTGCCGAATACCACACAGTTATGCGATGCTTCTCAATGAACTTATACCAGGTCTCCGCAGAGAATCCAACGTCCGAAACGCACTGCGTTACGCCCATCGCCCAGGCACCTATGATGCCATATGAAGTGCCGGTGACCCAACCCGGATCGGCGGTGCACCAGTAGATATCGTTCTCATTCACATCCAAGACCCACTTCGTGGTCAGATACTGTGAGATCAGGGAATAATGGACATGCTTCACGCCTTTGGGCATGCCGGTAGTGCCGGAAGTGTAATGCAAAACGGATGGCGATTCTGCCACGGTGGGATGGACGTCAAACGCATCGATCCGCTCCGCTTCGTCCATGTTGAATGCCACTTCACGGTCTTGTAATGGACTCTTGGCATTGTCATCAACGATGATGATGTGCTTCAGATGCGGTAGTTTATCCAGGATCTTACGGATCTTGCCGACGTGCTTTTTCTGCGTAATGATGACAGATGTCTCGGCATTTTCCAAGCGCACCAGAAGCGATTCGTCTCCAAAAGCGGAGAATAACGGTTGAGCAATGGCTCCGGTCTTCAAGATACCAGCAAATCCGATGTAAAGCTCAGGGATTCGATCCAAGAAGAGACAGACCCGTTCTTCCGGTTGGGTGCCCAAATCCCGCAAAAACTTGCCGATGGTATTGCTCAACTGCCTTATGTCGTTATAGGTGTAACGTTTTTCCTTGCTGCCCAGGCCTTCCCAGATCAAAGCAAGTTTGTCCCCTTTGCCCATTTGACAGATGCGGTCGGTGACATACCAGCCGATATTGATCACATTTCCCGGCTTATAGTCCAATTCGCTCTCAGCGATCTCCCAGGAAAATCCCCGCCGGCGTTCATCATAAGAACCGATATTGTGCATACTGCTTACCTCTCATATATTTCATTATGTTAGATACTTTCCAAACCAAGCCTGGCTCTGTTTTTCCTTATCTTTGACGGCGCGCAATCTGTCAATAGCAATCTGTAAAGTCCTCCGAAGGAAAAAGATCGATTGACACAAAGGTGGAGATCAGATCACCATGCAACCCGTTGTCAAAGATCATTTTTGCAATACGATTGAGGAGGAATAACCATATCCCCCTCCGGTTGATGATGATTTACCGGCGCATTCCATAAGCAGATACCGGTCTGTATAAGTTTCTTGCCGGCATGGGTAATACTATCATGCAAGCTTGTTTTTGCTCTATGAGTTCGCGTTCAATTGAACAGCAACATATGCACTGCCCTTCTTACTTCATAACCTTAGTATAACCTTAGTATAACCTTACGACCGTAAGGTTATACTAAGGTTACCAAGCAGGGAGGAAACAGGCAAACTGATCTAACTGTATATGTTCAAACCAGATAATGCAGTAGGATTCCTGTGGGCACTATCTGCGGCTACTCTGACCACGTTTACGGAAGTCATTTTGACCGGTATTGATAAATCTGCCTTATCAGACCACCTCCTCCATCTCGGCTGCATTGCAGTAGAATATGAGTTTCATATCTTTCATTCCATCCCAGCAATATGCGGGCTACTTCATTAATTGGGTTACATGGTGCTTAGGATTGCAGTATTCAGATATGCTGCCGCGAAATCGGTTCGCCGGTGTCAGACGGGTGCATGGCATATGCCAATTTGGCCGAGATCAGTGGCACTGAAAGCAGTTTCATCTTTACAAAATATCAGGACGGGGGAATATGACGCAAGCTAAGGATAAAACATCATCTATACAAAAACAACGCCGAGGGAGAAATCGAATGACTGGAAACTTGATCGATGCCCGCAAATCATGCGGGCGGGATGAAATCTGGTTACATGAGGCAGGGATGAATCTGCGTGACGATACGCAAATCTCTACGCCAGCAAAAAGGGTCCGGTGAGCCGGCAATGAAAACCATCAAAGTAGATATGCAGTGTCACTCTGCATATAGCGATGGTGTTTTATTTCCTGATCAGCTTGCCCGCAAGATATCCGAAGCAGGTGTCCAATATGCATCATTGACCGATCATAATACTATCGGTGGCTTGGCGGCGTTTAGGAAGGCACTGATGTCTTATGGCACCGGCTTTGTCTCCGGGGTAGAATTGACTACCATTCATAAGAGTCAGGTTATTCATATTCTGGGTTACGGTTTTGATATGAAAGATCCCGGCTTAAATGCTTTGTTGAACGATAAAAACGGATCAAAGAAAGATGTATCGGTCAGCGTAATGCACAAAGTATTCGGAACGGCGTCAGAGGTTATCAGCACAATTCATCGGGCGGGCGGGATCGCAATTCTGGCTCATCCTTATCAGACCATTCCCGATTATCGGAAGTTAAGAATTCTCCTGAATGAGTTACAGAAACTGGGTCTGGACGGAATTGAAGCGCTCTATGAACCCAATTCTCAGGAAACTCAGCGACATCTGTTGGAGATCGCTGCCGAAGGCAGATTCATCGTATCTGCCGGAACGGACTTCCATCACCCGGACGAGACTGGTCCGGGAATAACTGTCACTGTTGAGCAATGGAAGCAGTTCCGGGACGCGATCATGAAGAATTCAGCCAACCCGGCGGATGGCTCAGTTCTTCCGATCCAGCCCAAGAAACCGAAAAACAAGTGGTTCTCTTTACTCAAAAATATCTACCTGCCTGCAGTGATGACCTTGACGCTTTTCATTGTAGCCCTTTTTCTAATCTTGATACCATATTTCGGGAAAACACTCCTGGATCGGAAACGGGATAGCATAAAACAGCTTACTCAAGTTGCCTGGGGTGTTTTGGATGAGGCAGCGGATGAAGTTGAAAATGGACATCTCACGCTTGATCAGGCACAGGCACTGGCAAAAAACAGAATTGCAGCCATGCGTTATGGAAAAGACAATCGGGATTACTTCTGGATCCAGGATTTGACCCCGCGCATCCTGATGCACCCTTACCGAACTGACCTAAACAATCAGGATGTATCAGATTATCAGGATGCAAAAGGAAAGAGGATCTTTGTGGCTTTTGCCGACCTGGTCAAAGAACAGGGTGAAGGGTTTGTCAGTTATGTCTGGCAATGGATGGACGATCCGGATCGTATGGAGCCCAAAGAATCATATATCCGTGTCTTTGAGCCATGGGGATGGCTGATCGGCACTGGTATCTATGTGTACGATGTACAGGCCGAAATCTCCAATCTCCGGGAACACATTGTCAAGATATCATTGGTAATCATCTTCCTCGTTATGCTATTGCTAATTTACCTGGTGAGACAGGGATTGCTGCTGGAACAATCAAGAGATGAAGCGGAGAAACTGCTGATTGAATCTGTCGAAAGATACAAAACTCTGAGTGAAGCGGCTACTGAAGGAGCCCTTTTTATTTACGACAATCGGTGCCGGTATGCCAATACCGTCATGTATGACTTGATTGGCTGTAACTCGGATAATATCGAGCTTCTTGACATAAGTGATGTTTTCCCCGAAACCGAAGTCAATATGAAATGGTTATCACATTTTCCCCATATCCATAGCGTTGAGTTTCCCAATCCCGCGGAAGGCGTTTTGAAGAGACGTGACGGGACAACTCTCAGTTGCACCTTGTCGTTCAGAGGGGAATACAATGACCCCAATTCCGGTTGTATGATCCTCGTGAGAAGGTCTATCGATATCACCGAACATACAGGGACACATATCGCCCTAAACCGGCTTTTACATATTCCGAACAGCATAGCGGAAGACATAAACGAATCTATTCAAAATGCAAGATTTTTGAGTGAAGTGGTATCGCTGAGATATAAGACCAATAGCATCGTGCTGTCACTATTGGAGAATGGAACTTCCTCCATAGCCATAACCTCTTTGCTCTCAGCAATCACCGATGTGACCCTGCAAAAATTGATGGAGTTTTGCTTCAGAGAAATGGGGCATCCTCCTGTGCCCTTTACTTTCCTGGCTTTGGGCAGTCATGGCAGACAAGCGCAGACGATGTTTAGCGATCAAGACAACGCCATAATCTATAAGCCCGAGCATAATAGTATGGAGAAAGAAATAGAGGCCTATTTTCAACAATTGGGGACTATGCTCTGCGGGTTGCTCGAACAAGCGGGATACAAAAAGTGTCCTGGTAAGAAGATGGCCAGTAACCCTCAATGGTGCCAGCCCTTACACATATGGAAAGCATATTTTGATGAATGGATCAGAAACTGTGAGCCACAGCAGGTGGTGGAATTCAGCATATTCTTCGATTTTCGTCCGGTTGCTGGGGATGCGGAACTGGCTGCTGAATTAAGAAATTATGTAAATACACTGTTGAAAGAAACACCCTTCTTTTTGTCGCAAATGGCTCAAAATGCTCTTCTCTTCAAGACCCCGATGCGGGTTTTAGGCAGTATAGTAACATCAAGCAGCAAGAAGCATTCCGGCAGAATTGACATAAAATCACCGGCAATGGCAATTGTCAGTTTCGCCCGCTTATATGCCTTAAAATACAACATCCTCGAGACCAATACCATATCCCGTCTTGATGCCGTTAAGAATCTCGGTACAATTCTTGATTCAAGACAACGAGATCTGGTAACTGCTTACGAAACGCTGCTGAAAATGAGATTATGGAATCAAGCACAGGCGATCGAGAACAATCTCGATACAGATAACTGGATTGATCCGGGACAACTCGGGCATCTCGAGGAAGTGATTTTAAGAGAATGCTTCAAAGAGATTGATGACCTGCATTCATTGATCCAGAAGGACTTTCTTGTCTAATCGACGAGAAAATGCGCTAAGGCTTTTTCCATTGGAAATGAGCATAGCGACTGATGGCAAAATCTGCCAGCAGTTTCATCCATAACGTGACACCGACAATTGCGGACCATGTTTCATACGTTAATCCTATCAGGATGATCAGCAAGATCACTTTGGCGAAAATGATCCCCCCCGTCAGGTTTACCAATCCGGTGATGATTGCATACTTGTGAGGTTCACCAGGAGGTTTGCCTGCTTTCAGACCAACGCGTGAATAATCTCTCAGGACGAAGATCTTCCAAGCATTTCTAAGCCAAATGTAGGAGAAAGGGAATAAGCCGACGAACATCACCCAAGCGAAGAATACGTGAATGCCCACCCTTGTCGTCTCTGCTCTTTACCAAAAAAGAGATACGGAGACAGACTACCTATCTCCGTATCCTTTGGTGCAAAGATTAATGTGCGCCTTCCACTTTGGAAGCACCACGGGGTAAACGAACTCCCTCAACCAATGCCTGAATGTATTCCGGCGGCTCCTTGGTGAATTTATCGACAATGAATGCAACTAAGAAGTTGACTCCGGCACCGACCGCCCCGATCGCTTCAGGAGCCAGACCGAAGAAGAAGTTATCTCCACCGAACAAATGGGAATATGCCGTTCCCTGGACGAAGAAAATGCCTTTATGGGCAAACACGTAGAACAGCGTGACGCCAAGCCCGCTCAACATACCGGCAGCGGCTCCGCTTCTATTCATCTTCTTGCTAAAAATCCCCATCATCAGAGCAGGGAACAGAGAGCTGGCAGCTATACCGAAAGCCAATGCCACCGTTCCTGCGGCAAAGCCCGGCGGATTGAGGCCAAGCCAACCGGCAATGATGATAGAAACGGTCATCGCAATTCTTCCTATTAGAAGCTCTCCCTTTTCCTTCAGTTTTGGGAAAAAGATTCCCTTGACCAGATCGTGAGAGATTGATGAGGAGATGGCGATTAAAAGCCCGGCAGCGGTCGAGAGAGCGGCAGCTAAACCTCCTGCGGCAACCAATGCGATGATCCAATTGGGCAGCAGGGCAATTTCCGGATTTGCCATCACGATGATATCATTGTTTACAGAAAGCTCATTACCCTTCCATCCAGCTATCTCGGCATTATCTAAAAACTGTTTATCGGTTGAAGTGTCGTTGTAGTATTGAATTCTTTCATCCTGATTCTTATCTTCCCATTTCAAGAGGCCGGTTTTTTCCCAACGCTTCATCCAGTCCGGTCTCTTCGCCCCCATCAAATGTGATTCGGGTTCAAACATACTGCCGTTTCTCTCAATACCTGGAGCAACAGTTCTGTGAAGGTTATATTTTGCCATGGCTCCAACTGCCGGGGCAGTCGTGTAAAGCATTGCGATAAAGACGAGAGTCCATCCGGCTGATATACGGGCAGCTTTCACCGAGGGAACCGTAAAGAACCTCATAATCACATGTGGAAGCCCTGCTGTTCCGATCATCAAAGACAGAGTAAACAATACCATATTCATGGTGCTTCCGGCAGTAGCAGTCGTGTACTCTTTGAATCCAAGATCGGTCACCACCTGATTAAGACGATCCAACAAGGCAACATCAGTGCCTATCAGACGAGAACCTAAACCCAATTGTGGTATGGGATTGGCGGTAAGCTGGAACGAGATAAAGATGGCCGGGATAATGAAAGCTGATATCAGTACGCAACCTTGGGCGACCTGTGTGTAAGTGATTCCTTTCATCCCGCCGAGCACAGCATAAGTAAACACTATCGCCATCCCGATGTAGATACCGACATCACTTGACACTCCCAAAAATTTGGAAAAGGCAACGCCAACGCCGGTCATCTGTCCGATTATGTAAGTGATCGAGGCGACCAGCAGGCACAGTACGGCGACAGCAGCGGTAGTCCTGGAATAATATCTTTCCCGGATGAACTGAGGGACTGTAAACTTTCCGAACTTTCTGAGGTAGGGAGCCAGCAACATTGCCAATAAAACATACCCCCCTGTCCATCCCATCAAAAAGACAGAACCACCAAATCCCATATTGGCAATCATACCTGCCATCGATATGAATGATGCGGCAGACATCCAATCTGCTGCGGTTGCCATCCCATTGGTTATTGGTCCAACATTGCCACCGGCGATGTAATAATCTTTGGTGGATTTTGCCCGTGACCAGATGGCTATACCAATGTATAATAGAAACGTTAATCCAACTACGATGATTGTAGTTAACTGAAGACTCACTGTTTTCTCCTATCCGTTATTCTTCGTGGACATCAAATTTGCGGTCAATTCTACCCATTAGGTGGGCATAGATAAATATCAATGCGATGAAAATGAAAATTGACCCCTGCTGGGCAAACCAAAAGCCCAAGGGATAACCTCCCATCTTGATAACATTGAGTGACGGTGCAAACACTATACTAAGACCAAGCGAGACAAACAGCCATACAGCCAGGACAACTCTCAGCAATCTTAGTGTTGCTCTCCAGTATGCGTGATCGTTTTTTTTCATGATACTACCTCGTTTCAGAGTTGTATGTCGAGTAGCAAGTGTTGGGACATCGTCCAACTCCTGATCCCCTGCGATTGTGAGGACATTTGTCAGTCCTCGTCCCATCCATTTTATGGGAGGTCATACGCGAACGGGTGCAATGTTTCTGTCTCTTCGTTACAGTCAAGTATTTTTTTATATGACCGGCAGATTTTTTGATCACGCAATTACTGCCGTAGTTTAATCTTGCCGAATAGGGTGATCATTGCACATATTGGGATCACCTGATGGGGAGGTCGTGAGAAGAAGTTTCCTGCGTTGCCCGCAGCGACAGCGGATTTTACTTGCCAGATAGTTTGGATATAGCCGTGGAGTCACCCGTTCTGAATTATGCAAATGTCTTTGAACATGGTTAGTGAATAATGATCGTTATAATCCGGCGCTGAACAGCGAGATAAGGATGACGGTGACCGGCACTCCGATCAAGGTTGACCATGTAACGGCATGAGCGGTAGCGCGTTTGTCAATGCCGTATGGCACGAGGAACATATTAGTTCCGGTAATGGGCAAGGCGGCATTGATCACCGCGACAGCCATCCAGGCACCCGGGATGATCTTCAAGACATACAGCAATCCCAAGCAGGCAAAGATGATGCCTGGCGTGATCAGGGCGGTGAGATAGAAGATCTGCCTAACCCATTGCCAGTGTTCTGCCCGGTCATCCTGGGTCAAACCGGTGAGTTTTTTCAGTTCGCTAAGTTTCAAGTCCCGTGGATGCATGCCCGATCCGACATAATATAGGGAGATGGGGATGGTCAAAGCGGTGTAAAAACGCAGTGCGATACCCCAATTGCCAAAGTCGGCAGTCGTTAGTCCGGTCGTTCTTTGCAGCACAACCGACGCGGCAACGAAACTGGTGAAATAACAGGGATACAAACGCAAAAACCAGGGAAGTTTGATCGGGTTGATCTTGTTCTTTTGCTCTCTCATGTTCATTTGATAGAGGATGTATGGGATAACTGCAAATAGGGCGACGCCCATCAGAGCCATAAAGATGGCGGCAGGCACGTCCCATCCGGGTATGGCGAGCAGGGCACCGCCCACAAAGGCGGAACTTCTTCCCTGATTGGTAAGCAGGGTCTTCAGATATAGTTTGCCCGTTTCCGGTTCGATCTTCTGACGCCGGATATGCAGACGGGCATAAAAATATGCCAGGATATACATGAAGATGATGACGAGACAGGTCAGCCCGAAAAAGATGGCGATGCTCATGGTGAGACGGGTGTCCAGAAAGATACGGAAGACAAGCGGCGGCACAAAGCCATAAAGAATGATCAGACCGATCTTTTTCATCACAAAGTCGATGCGTTCCTGAGCAAAAAACCACTGTAAAGCCCACGAAACCAAAAAACCGACTAAGATCCAGGGCATCGTCCACAAACCCGAAATGTAGGGTATTATTGTCTTCATCATCTCGATCATATTCGTTGTCCTTTTGGGTGTTTTATGCCTGATACTCCCGGACTTTGGTGCTTTTGGACAGCATCTGTCGATCTTCGCCAAGTCGGATCATTGTATTATCTTAACGAATGTTATCCCGGTTCGGAGCATCACGGTAACAAGGAAATCAACCCTTGGTCCAAACTAATCCACCGGCAGTGAATCAGTCAAGGACAATCTGTACGGACGAGCACCGGAGCGGATCGACCACATTAAATATCAACAGGCAGGATGACCGGTCGATCCAATGGGGAACATGTTTTGAATTGATCCTATCCGGCGATCGCTACCGTAGCCAGGAAAAGCGTAACATATGCGATCATCAGCATGATAGCGGTATTCAAATCAGCACCCGGTAAAGCAGTGGCATCATCGGATACCGGCGGATCAGAACCATCGGGCGGCGATGTCTTACGGAGCAGGATAAGTTGGATCAGCGACGTCAGCAGGATGAAGATTCCGATCCAGCCAAAGACCTGATGGCGGGTAAGGATCAATGCACCCATCACATATAATGATGCGAGACAAAAGCAGAGCCAGATAAATGCTTGCCGGCCGTCCTGGCAACGGATCATTCTTAGGGCAGAATAGATGATGTTGATTAGCGCTGTGATAAAAATAAAGACCATGACGGTGCCATGAATCAACGCGGACAGTTTGATCAATTCGTAAGTAAACACCAAGGGAACGATCACTCCAATGTATGTCCTTGCCGGATATGAACCTGTTTTGAGGATGGGTTTTGCCCAGAAATTGAGTGGGAATTGCATCATCTTTACCAGAACGGCGCTTAGGATCAGCACGGAGGCATAGGTGGTATCACGATGGTTAAGGATACTGGGATCGCTGAGGATCACATCTAAGTTCAATACCCCGAAATTACGGTAGATCAATACTGTTCCCAAGAGGAATATTGCCGATGCCAATCCATTGACAAAGAGGAAGATAAGCGTCTGGACGGTGCTACGGTGAGAGTCCTCCGCTTTGATCATGCCGATCAGGGTGAGCGTAAAGATCTCGATAAAGATATACAGATTGAAGATATCCCGGGTCAGGATGATACCCAGGATCCCCACCAGATTGAAATGCAGCATCAAAAGCGAGATGTGGGAGACGCTGCGTAAAAACCGGTAGGCAGAAAGGATGAACAAGATGATCATGCTTATGACCGCCAGTATCGCATAAAACTCCGTCGTGCCCAACATCAGTGATATCGAGACGCCCGAACCCAATGACGCTGTGTTTTCATGCCAGGGTGGACGCCACGCCGCAATCCATCCGCTGCCGATGAGGATCAGCAGCAAAAAAAGCAGAAAATGCATCGCCATTGTAAGATTAAGCATCATTGCGGGGCGCCGTTTGATCAAAGGCATGATCAGCCCGGCGATTGTCAAGGTAACAAAGACCACGGAAAGTGGCATTATCTTTCCTCTCCCAGGATGAGCGATCCGGTTCTGCGGTAATATTTAACGGTGAAAACCAGCATCAATGCCGTAATTGCCACCCCGATGACGATCGAGGTCAAGACCATCGCTGATGGAACAGGATCCACGATCAATTCTTCCGCCTGCCTGCGCAAATCCATGGAATCCAATACAGGTGCCATCCGGTCTTTGATGTAGCCCACTGAAACGATGAGCAGATTGACGCCGGTATCGAAGATATTGAAGGCGATGACGAGTTTGATCAGATTTTTCTGTGTCATCATTCCCCACAATCCGATGATCATTAGTGCGATGGCGACAAGGTCGATGATGATCACTACGCTTTAGTCCCGGAAGTTTTCCACGATCTGAAGCAATTGAATGCCGACCTTGATCCCCACGGCAGTGTAGATCAGGGGGACTGCACCACTGCTGAATAGTTCGCCCATTCTACCAGCAGGCAGATAAGTGAGGTCCATAAAACTGCCCGCCAGGATTAATCCCAGCAGGCATAACACCATATAAACCGTCCCAAAAACCGACTCCAACAGGTGTAAGAGGTCACGGCGAAGACGGTTTTGCGGATCGGTGATGATCCAGAGAATAAATCCGCTGGAAAGGACTATGCCCCCGGGAAAGCCACCACCCGGACTCAGATGGCCATGAGTAAAGATATACGCCCCAAAGATAAAGATCAAAGGTTGCAAGACCGAAATCCCCGCTTGGGCTATACGGGTGGATTCCAGTCCCCGCCGTTTAGAACGGCTTTCCTCCCGCTTCGTTCTGATCCCGTATGCCACTCCGGCAGTCGCCAGAAGCAGGATAAGGATCTCGCCGTAGGTATCAAAACCACGCCAACTGAGGACGATCGGCGTGATCACGTTTTGTGACTGTAGGGTATTAATTGCCTCTCGAGTATAGAGACGCGATATCTCCGGCAACCCTTCAACGCCGCGCCGGTCAAAAACCCACATCCAGAGCATGATACCGGTCAGGATCAGACATAACAGAGCCGGCAGGACGGCTTTATGCTTCATTTTACCGAACGCCTTGGTCAATCTCATTGACGATCCTTTTTCAACTGCCGGAAGGCAAAGAGGAAGATGATCACCGTGAGTCCGCATCCGATGGCGGCTTCCGTCATGGCAACATCGACGGCGGCAAGCAACAGGTAAAGGATGCTTGTACTCAAGCCCATGCTCCCCAAAAAGAGGATGGAGGTAAGCATATTTGGGTTCCGCAACGCATGGATGGCTGAAATTATGGTTATAAATCCGACGATCAAGGCGATAAGGGTTATCATTCTTTGGGTTGCAGGTCGTTTTTTACCGTTTGATGCGACAGCGGAATGCCCAGGTAGTATGCGGTGCGGGCAATAATGTGAGCCGAGAGAGGATTGGTAACGATTACGGCAAAGACAAGCAGGATCAGTCGGATGATCCATTCCGGCATGGCAATGCCGATCCCGATCAAAAACAGTGCCGTTCCCAGCGTCGATGCCTTGGTGGCACTCAGCATCCGCGTGTATGTATCCGGCATCCTCAGGATTCCGATGCTGGTAAGCAACAGAAACAAGGAACCGATCAAACTGAGCACCGCTCCGAGATATGCCAGGATCATTTCAGACCTCCTTCAAGATAACGGGCAATGGCGATCACGCCCAGGAAACTGATCAGAGCATACACCAAAGCAATATCCAAATAAATAAACCGTCCCATCAGCCAAGCCACACCCACAATAAGCGAGATCGTGTTGATGGTGAGAACATCCAGAGCGACAACCCGGTCGATCGGATATGGTCCCAGGATCAGTCGCAGCAAGGCAAGCAGCATGCTGGCCAGCACGACGATCAATGAAACATGGTAGATGATGCCCACCGCGCTCATTCAAACATCCTATGCAGCCATTTCTCATAGGTGCGGATGGTCCGTTCCGCTCCGCCATTTTGCGTCTGGGCAAGGACGTCGATGCAGTGGATAAATATACTGTCGTCAATGCTTTCGATCACCAGCGTGCCGGGGGTCAAAGTGATGGCATAGGACAGCATCATTTTGCCCAGATCGCTTCGGAGAAATGTCTTTACTTCAATGATGCCGGGATTGATCGGCAACACGGGTTTGATCACTCTTGACGCCACATCGAAATTGGATATCAGAAGATTGTATAAAAATACCGACATGAACCCCGCCAGACCCACCAGGGAGCCCAGAGAATACTTAAGCGGATCAGTAACCTTCAGCCGGGAATGAAACAGCAGATACGTAGCCAAACATACGACCATCCCGAGAGCGACATTTTGCCAGCGGTATCCACTCAATAGCATCCAGAACAGGAGTAACAGACCATAATTGGTCAGGCGCCGTATCATCAATTTTATCAAATTAGTACCTCACGGGGCTTATTTCTGCAGAGGTCTTTCTGGTGTAAAGAAATTTTTTCCTCTCACTGAAGCGCCAGCGTTGCCAAGGGCATATTTTTTTGATGTATTCGACTAGCAGTTTCTCCCCGCCAAATGAACGCCATAACCAAGTACTGTGTATAGATCAACATATAAGACCGTTGAATAATTCAGAGAGTTTGACTTAAAACTCGGACGACACTATCCTCCTTGCTTGTTAACCTTAGTATAACCTTAGTATAACCTTAC
>CAYZZE010000017.1:5915-25130 GCA_964482845.1 uncultured Candidatus Cloacimonadota bacterium | reverse complement strand
TCTTTCAGGCGAAATCCGCTGTTATCGTGTCAGCGCCGCAATGAGAGACGATGTTTTTTATTTGCGTCCCCGATATTTGGGGATTCTACTATGTGCGACGCGTTTCTGAGATAAAGTCAAATCCAGCTATTGGCGGCGGATCAACCGCGGTCAAGCGCCATAACCACCGATTCCGGAATGGCGGGAAAATGCAATCGTGCATCGGGACAGGCGTCACGAACGGCATTCTCGATCGCAAAGAACACGGATAGTCCATAGATAAAGGGCGGCTCACCGGTGGCTTTGCTGCCCATTACACTGGCATATCGGGACTGTGATTCCACCATCTCCACCACCAGTTTATCCGGCAATTCGCGCAGGGACGGTATTTTGTAAGTGGATGGTGTCAAAGCCATATACCTGCCATATTTGTCATGCACGATATCCTCCACCGCACACCAGCCATAACACTGGATATAAGCGCCGATGATCTGTCCCCGGTCGATCTCCGGGTGCAGGGTCTGTCCATTTTCATGAACGATGTAGGCAGCCAAAATGCGATGTTCTCCGGTCATCAGATCGACCTCCACCTGCGACAGCGCACAGCCAAAGACATAGTAATGGAAGGGCTGACCGATGCCCCGGTCACGATCGAACCAGACATCGGGAGTGCGATAGTAGCCATAAGCGGCGAGTGCGATCCGCTGATTGTAGGCATGGCGAATCAGAGCGGAAAACTTGATCTTATGATCGGGATAACCGGGAGACCACACCATATCGTCGGCAAAGACCAATCCATCCGGATCGGGCGGCAAAGGAGGATGGGGATCATCCGCTGCGATGGTGTCTTTGATAAGTTCATTGATCAGGTCACACGCGGGTTCCGACAGTTGCTGGACCAGTTTTTCAGCGGCTATCCTGGCCGCGTTGCCATTGATGTCGCTGCCCGTCGATGCTGCGGTCGGAGAGGCATTTCCCACCCTTTGAGTGTTGCTGCTTTCGATGCGGATGCGCTCGATCGGGATGCCGAGGATGCGGGATACGACCACCGCTACCTTGGTGTTTACCTCCTGTCCCATCTCCACACTGCCGGTGGTGACGGAAACACTGCCGTCGATGTAAATCCAGATCAGGGCAGAACCCTGATTGAGCAAAGCGGTGGTAAAAGAAATACCGAATTTTACGGGTGTGACGGCGATCCCCTGTTTCTTGCGGCGATGGCTGCGATTGAATCCCTCCACTTGTTTCCGAAGCGCGTGGTAGTCCGATATCTGTTCCAGGCGGGAATAGAGGTCAAGGATCCCTGACTCCCGGACGGGTTGTCCATAAGGCGCCGGATCGCCGTCGCGGTAAGCATTGATCTTCCTGATCTCCAGGGCGTCCTTATTCAATTGCCGGGCAATGTGTTCGATCAGGCGTTCGATGACGTAGATGCCCTGCGGTGCGCCAAAACCACGAAAAGCAGTATTGGGAGGTAAATTTGTACGGCAGGCGCGTCCCCGGATGCGGATGTCAGGAATGTGGTAAGCATTGTCCACGTGAAACATCGCCCGCTCCAGAATGGCGATCGATAGATCGGCATAAGCGCCGCCATTGGAAAGCAATTCCACATCCAGAGCCCGGATGCGGCCAACATCGTCAAAGCCGATGCGGTAATGTGATTTAAAGGGATGCCGCTTACCGGTGGCAAGGATGTCTTCACGCCGTTCCAATAGCACCCGGACGGGTCTCCGGGTGACCTGGGTTCCGAGAGCGGCGAAGCATGCCCAGATCGTGCCAGAGCGTTCTTTCCCGCCAAATGCGCCCCCCAGACGCGGGACATCGACTATAATCTTGTGCGCCGGCAGGGCAAGCAGGTGGGATACCACTTCCTGCACTTCCATGGTGCTTTGCGTGGCAGAGTGGAGCAAAATGCGCTCATCATCCAGCGGGATGGCGTCGCAGCGCTGGCTTTCCATGTAAAAGTGTTCCTGTGCCGGCGATTCGATCCAGCCCTCCAGAACGTGCGGCGAGGAAAGTAAAGCGGTATCCACGTCTCCTGCAATGATCCTGCGTTCGGGCACATACCATTCGCCCCGGGCATCGGCTTCGTCTATCTCCAGGATCGGAGCGAGTTCTTCATACTTCAGTTCGATCATTTTGACCGCTTGTTCCGCCCGCAAGGGATCCTCCGCCAAGACCATCGCCAGAGGCTGTCCGACGTATTTGATCACATCGGCCGGGAAAAGCGGCTCGTCCTTGATCACATGACCGATCTGGTTTTCGCCGGGGATGTCGGCGACGGTGATGACCGCTGTGATGCCGGATAGACCGGCGGCAGTTGATGTATCCAGGGAGAGAATGCAGGCATGGGCGACCGGACTGAATAGGAATCTAGCGTACAGCATGCCGGGCAGGGGAGTGCTGTCGCCGATGAATTGCGAACTTCCCGTGACGTGTAATCTACCGCTGATGTGCCAGGGTGGTTTTTTCATCGCGCACCTCCGGTATAGTGGTCGCAACATCTTTGCAGGCATAGCAGCGCATGGTTGTGGATCATCCTGGTTCTGAATCCTTCGCTGCCGCGCACGTCACTGATCGGTGAAAAGTCCTTCGCCGCAATACCAGCCGCCTCTTCAAACCAATCACCGGCAAGGTCTTTACCCCGGCAAAATTGAGTAAAAGCACCGCTGAGGCGGGGATAGCGGTCTGCTCCACCGATTGCCAGACGGGCATTGACGATGATGCCATCCGAGAGGCGAAAAAAAGCCGCAGTGACAATGGACGAAATATCCACCGCCTTGCGCTTGGCGGATTTGATCACGATGGCGTGATCAGTGGCGTCCAAAGGGGGGATGATCACGCTCTGGATGATCTCATGAGGATGGATCGCGGTCTTCTTGTAATCAAGGTAAAAATCAACCAAGGATAGATAGCGCTCAGCACCCGCGGAGATGATCCTCAATCTCGCATCCAGAGCCAGCAAGGTGGTGGCGGCATCCGCGACGGGAGAAGCATTGCCGATGTTGCCGGTCAGCGTGGCGGAATTGCGGATCTGCCCGGAGGCGATCTGATTGATGATCTGGATAAGGACGGGAACTCGGGAATGGATCAGACCGCTGTGCAGAAGTTGGCTGTATGTGACCGCCGCTCCGATCTCCACAAATTCGTCATGCTCGCTTATGCTCCGCAGTTCTTCGATCAGGGATATGTCCAAAAGGTATGGGAAATATATCTTATTGACGTTGGATTGCACCATCAGATCGGTGCCGCCGCAGATGATCCTGTATTGGGTCGGGTCTGGCAGGCCGCGCAATTCTTGGAACAATTCAACGAGGGTTATCGGCATAAAGTATGCCTTCACCGGGTGCAGGCGGTCTGAATGCTTCACGATCAATTGCGCAGGTTCGCTAAATTGGATCAGCGCCGGCTCCAGTTCCCGGCACCAATCGGGGACAATGTCTTTGGCTTGGTGTTCCCTTGCCAGATACTCCGCGGCCTTCAGGATGGAGTCATATCCCGTGCAGCGGCAGAGATTTCCCTCCAATGCGGCCATGATGCCTTCCCGGTTACACCCGCCCCCGCCTGCCAACCAGGCAAAGATGCCCATCACAAATCCCGGCGTGCAATAACCGCATTGCGTGCCATGATGGTCAAGCAGCGCTTTCTGGATCGGATGCAGATGCTGCGGAGTACCCAATCCCTCGACGGTGATCAGGTGCTTGCCATGCAATTTGGCGGCGGGATAGATGCAGGAATTGATCGCCTGATAGGAGATCTTGCCGTTGTTCAGGCGGGCAATTACCACCGTGCACGCACCGCAATCGCCTTCATTGCAACTGCATTTGGTGCCATACATCCCCATCTCCTGATGCAAAAAGTCCAGCGTGGTCATCGCCGGAGGAATATCCCGGATCGTTTTCCTCCCATTCAGATAAATGACTATCCGGTTAAACAGGTAGGTGTTTTCGGACAGTTTGACCCTATCCGGTAACAAAGAATGATCTTGTTTAATCATAATGGCCTTCTTATGTTGTTACGCAATCCGTGATCCCTGATTGAATAATCTGAACCGTTATTTCTTGTAAAGAAGTTTCTGATCCCGCCCACAGGTCAGATGCCGATTCGGGGTGGGGGATTCCGATCAGCCCGAGCACAAAACCTTGATCCAAAGATTAGATTGACAGCCAGAGCAATGCTGAGATTTTGGGCACCGTAAGAACAAGGAACATGATATGGATCAACTACTGTTAAAAGTGCCATACGCCATTACCTTCGAAGAGAGCCAGCCCGTTTGGCGGGATGTGGGTGTACTCATAACAGACGGCATCATTGAGCGCATTGCCCCTTACGCTGATTTTGACGGCTATGAAGGCGACATCCTCGATGCCGAAGGCAAGATCTTGCTACCCGGCCTGATCAATGCCCATCATCACTTTTACAGCACGCTCGTGCGTGGATACGGCAGTGCCAAGCCCTCCCGGAACTTCATTGAGGTGTTGCATCATCTGTGGTGGAAGTTGGACAAGCAACTCCTGCAGGCCGATATCTATTTCAGTGCCTTGCTCTCCATCTTTGATGCCATCCGGCATGGAACCACCACGATCATTGACCATCACGCCAGTCCCGGTTGCGTGACCGGTTCGCTCTCCACCATAGGCAAAGCAGTGCGGGAGACAGGCATCCGCGCCTGCCTTTGCTACGAGGTCTCCGATCGGGATGGACAAGCCGTCTCTGACGCCGGTATCGAGGAGAATTACGAGTGGCTGAAGCAGATCAGGACATCCCCTGATCCGCTTCTGAAAGGACTCTTTGGCATGCATGCCGCCTTCACGCTGGAGGATAAGACGCTCAAGCGCATCTCCGGTCTGGTGCATGAACTGGGCTGCGGCGCGCACGTCCATGTCGCCGAAGCGGCATCTGATCAGCAATACAATATCAATCATCATGGCAAACGCGTGGTGGAACGCTTGTATGACTTTGGCCTTTTGAGCCCCAGATCGATCGCTGCCCATTGCGTTCACATCAATGCCCGCGAGATGATGCTCCTCGCAGAGACCAAGACAGCGGTGGTCACCAATCCCCAATCAAATCTCAATAACGCCGTGGGCATCGCCGATATGGTCAAAATGAGCGAACTTGGCATCACCATAGGCTTGGGCACAGATGCCATGACCGTCAACATGTTGGAGGAATTACGCGTCGGGCTTTGGGTGCAGCACTTAAAACAGGACAATCCATCCTGCGCTTTTATGGAACTCACAAACACCTTGGTTCGCAATAATCCCCTCATCGCAAACCGCTATTGGGATGGCGCTTTGGGCTCGATCACCCCAGGCAAGGCAGCCGATCTCATCCTGATCGATTACCATCCTCCCACGCCGCTCAATTCTGACACCTGGCTGGGACACCTCGTCTATGGCATCTCCCAGTCCATTGTCGATACGACCATCGCAGCAGGCAGGATCCTGATGTGGAACAAGCAACTCACCCTTGATCTGGACGAGTGGGAGATCGCCAGCCAGGCAAGCGAACTTGCCTCCCACCTCTGGAACAGAATGTAACGTGGGAAGAGCCCTCGACCAGCGCCCGATCAATATAAGGGAACTTTTTTACAGCGTCCGTCAATAATAAGGAGCGACAATGTATGAACAGATAGGACAAAAAGCCAGGCAATACGAGAATGACACCGTAAACTTCCTGATGGATATGATCCGCATCCCGGCTTTTTCCACCAAAGAAAAAGAGGTCATCGACCGCATCAAGGCAGAGATGGAAAAGGTCGGCTTCGATGAAGTGATTATCGACGGCTTGGGAAACGTTATCGGCAGAATTGGCAAGGGCAAGCGCATCATTGCCTTTGACGCTCATATCGATACTGTCTATCCTGGAGATCTCTCGCTTTGGGATACCGATCCCTTTGACGCCCACGTGAAAGAGGGCAAGGTCGTCGGGCGGGGCAGCGTTGACCAGGAGGGAGGAATGGCATCCATGGTCACTGCCGGACGCATCATCAAGGAACTTGGATTGGACAAGGATTTTACCATCTATTTCACCGGCACGGTCATGGAAGAGGACTGCGACGGCCTTTGCTGGCAGTTTATCATCCGCGAGGTAGGCATCAAGCCAGAACTGGTCGTGATTACCGAGCCGACCAACATGAATATCTATCGCGGACACCGCGGCCGGATGGAGATGACCGTCTCCGTAAAGGGTCTTTCCTGTCACGGTTCTGCGCCCGAACGCGGCGATAACGCCATCTACAAGATCAGCCGCATAGCGCTGGAGATAGAGAAGTTACACGAACTCCTCAGCCATGATCCCTTTTTGGGAAAGGGCAGCATTACTGTCACCCAGGTCTTTTTTACCTCGCCTTCGCAATGTGCGGTTCCGGATTCTGCCATGATCCAACTCGACCGTCGTCTCACCGGGGGCGAGGACAAGGATTCCGCTATTGCCGAAGTTCGGGAAGCATGTCGCCTCGCTGGTCATCCGGATGCCGAAGTAAAGGTCTTGGTGTATGAGGAAGCGGCATTTACCGGACTCGTTTACCCTACGGAAAAGTATTATCCTACTTGGGTAACGTCTCCGGAATCACCCTATCTGACGGCGGCAGCCGAGGCGTATCTCAAACTCTTTGAGCGCGCGCCCCTGATCGATAAATGGACTTTCAGCACCAATGGCGTCGCCATTTCCGGCAGGCACGGCATTCCCTGCATCGGACTGGGACCGGGCAATGAGGTCTATGCCCATGCGCCTAATGAGGCGTGCCCGATCGATCATTTGACCGATGCCGCCGCTTTTTATGCCGCTTTGATCTACCGGCTCGGGGGAGGGAACTGATGACTTTCCTCGCATATTTTCGCTGCATCGATTGTGGCAAGACCTTTGTTCCGGACAAGATCCATTACTTATGTGACGTATGTGGGGCCGCATACCGTCCCGGCATGCCTTTGCCCGGCGTCCTGGAAGCCGTCTATGATTATGACGCCATCGCCTATGCCTGGCGCCAGCGACCCGATATCCGTCTTTTTTCCGCGGTCGATCCGGTTCATTATCCCGATCTACCCGTGGGGAATACGCCTTTTTTCCGTAGCGAACGCCTCGCCACGCATCTGCAGTGTCCGCACCTCTGGATCAAATACGATGGCCTCAATCCTTCCGGATCGCTCAAAGACCGCGCTTCTATGATGATGGTGGCAGAAGCCAGACGGCTCGGGATCGATCGAATCGTTGCGGCTTCCACCGGCAATGCCGCATGCTCATTAGCCGCAATATGTGCCAATGCAGGTATCCAGGCAGTCATCTTTGCCCCCGCCAAAGCCCCGCCGGCTAAACTCATCCAGATCCTTGTCCATGGCGCTGAACTGCATAAAGTGGACGGCACTTATGACGATGCTTACGCCGCTGCGCTGGATTATGCCTCAGAGAATGAGTGTCTGATCCGCAATACCGGCTATCACCCCTTCACTATCGAAGGCAAAAAAAGCGCTGGACTGGAGATCTATACCCAATACGGGCAAGTGCCGGATTGGATCATCATTCCCGTCGGCGACGGCGTCATCCTCGCCGCCATCCACAAGGCATTTCTCGACCTTAAGCGCTGTGGCATCACCGATCGTTTGCCACGCTTGCTTGCCGTTCAGGCCGATACTTCCAATGCCATATTTAATTATTGGAGGACAGGCGTTTACCAGGATGCCGCCAATCCCCAAACGGTGGCGGATTCGATCAGCGTTCGCAGCCCCAGTTGTGCTCATTGGTCGATCCGGGCATTAATGGAAACGCAGGGAGATGCCATCTTGGTGTCGGATACCGAGATCCTGCAAGCGCAGAAAGAACTTGCCGCTTTTTCCGGCGTCTTTGCCGAACCGTCCTCATCCTCGACCCTGGCTGGATTGCGCAATGCCCTTGTTCAAGGCATAATCGGCCGTGATGAGAGCATTGCCCTGCTGGTCAGCGGACACGGTCTCAAGGATCCATCAGCGGTAAAACTCGGATGACTCTCGTCCCATTAGGCGGATCATGCCCATAAGATCCATATACAATGGATAATTACACGCTCCATAGAGTTTATCCTTTACAATACAATGACTTATGTTCATTATCCTGCTTCTTCCCTGCTTCATAACCTTAGTATAACCTTACGACCGTAAGGTTATACTAAGGTTATACTAAGGTTATCAAGCAAGGAGAAGAGTGATCAGGTCAACTCATCGAATTATGCACTGGTCCTGATGACCCCCTATTCCTGGTCTATTACCAAAGACCGTTGAATAATTTGAGGTGTCGTTCTCACGGTAATAAACTAACTATTTGTCAGACAGAGTCTGACATCTGATGGCGCTGTTATGAGAGATGAAATTTCTTTACTAATCTCTCCCTGCAGTTCAAGTGATTGAGAGGCAGTAAAATAGCAAAAAGCACTTCTTGGCAAAATCACCCCGTATATTATTGTTGCGTATGCATATGCACAACTAACAATAACGAGGTGATAAGATGGATTTTCTGAGAATAGCCCAAATCAGTCAAGTCAAAACTTCAAATCTTATTGAGAGCAATGCCCAATTTCTGTTTAAACGATTCAAACTAATGAGTATTCTGCGGCATTGCGGAATAGGCAAGGAGAAGGAGCATCCCATTGTGTACATGCCGCATCTGATGTTTGTGATTATGCTTCAAGGGTCACGTTCTCCGTTCTCTGGGATAGCCAGCCTTCAGGCTACAAGATTCAAGAGCCCTATCAACAGCATGTTGAATAACGAATTCTATAACTGGAGAAACCTTCTCTATCGTATTTCTTCACCGTTCGCCAGGCTCTGTCCAACACCAAAGGGTAAGATATCTTCTGCTCAGTGGTCTTCATCAACAATGCGAAACGCCTGCTTCAGTATGCCTTATTTCTTGGCGACAAATACGTTGCTCACTTCTGAATGACGATGACTCAGTTTTGCGGAAGTTCATGAACAGGCTCTGGTGCGAAGACAATATTGAAGAAATGGATATGTCCATGTCCGCGTTTAAAGGGTATCGCAAAGCTGCGTAATGATATACGCACCGTTCCCTGCAAAGCGATGCTTTATCTTTCAAGCACTTAGGTGTGGGAAATATTAGTCAGGTGATCCCGATATGTGCCACGCTCTTTGTCAGATAAAATCCGTTGTCATTAGAATCTGCTTTGGAATGAGGGTCGATATTTCTTTTTTTGCGTTGCCGGTATATGGTGATTCCGGTGTGTACAACGCTCTTGTATGCATCCTCAGGCGCCATCAAGCGAAAAAGATCACTTCCCCCGGATCAGGTCATAAAGCAAGTAGCCATTGAGCATATAGAGGACATTCTCAAATTCTTTTTCGCCGGGGATGATGATATCGGCGTTTTTCTTGGTGGGTTCGATAAATGCGTCATGCGAGGGTTTTACCGTATCCAGATACTGATCGATCACCCGTTCCAAGACAAATCCCCGATCGGCAATATCCCGATAGATGCGACGCACCAAACGCAGATCGGCATCGGTATCCACAAAGATCTTGAGATCGGCCAGAGCCAGCAACTCCTGATAATACAGCGCAAAAATCCCTTCCAGGATCACCACTTCCGCATCGGCGATACAGGTGGTGCCCTCCATGCGTTTATGGGTGACAAAGTCATAGTCCGGGATGGTGACCGCATCGCCGGCAAGCATTTGGATCATGTCTCTGATCAGATACTCGTGGTCGATGGCTTTGGGATGGTCAAAATTGACCCTCATCACCTCTTCGTGCGGGACATGCGACAGATCCTGGTAATAATTGTCATGCGAGACGATCACCGTTTTCAGATCACTGAGTCGTTTGCCTATCGCTTTTGCCATCGTGGTCTTGCCGGAGCAAGTGCCGCCGCTGATGAGGATAAGCCGTGCTTTTTTGCCATTCATCCCGATCATTGGCAAGTCCTTGTCTTGAGGATGAGCGCTTGCTTGGCACTGGGTTCTGGCTCAATATGATACGCTTTGGCAATCAGCCGGCTTACTCTGTTTGCCATCGCCTCGTCATTGGCGCAGACATAACCAATCGATCCGGCTGATGATACCTTGTCACCGATCTTGGCCACAAGCCGCGCTCCGCTACCATATTCAATGACATCGGAGACCTTCTTCCTGCCTGCATTTACTTGGATCAGAGCGTAGCCGATGCGCCTGGAATCGATGTGATGGATCCAGCCATCCTGCCCGGGTAGGATCGGGATCCGATATCTGGCTTGGGCAAATAGGGAATAATCCTCGATTACGCGCGGTTCGCCGCCTTGAGCGACGATCATCTCCTCAAATTTCTGGAGCGCATTGCCGCTATGCAGGGCATTATCGATCATGTCCTTTGCTTGCGCCTGATCGGTTGCCCGTCCGGCATTGAGCAGCATCTGAATCACCAGAGCGTTCGTGATCTCTTCTGTATCCGTATAGGTATTGCCCTTTAGATATTCAATCGCCTCGATCACTTCCAGTGCATTGCCGACATACTCGCCCAAAGGCGAATTCATATTGCTGAAGACAACGCTTACCTTCTGTCCAAAGCCAGCGCCGGTATTGATCAAGGATTCCGCCAGGGCATCGGCACGCGCCAGATCAGGCATGAAAGCGCCACTGCCCACCTTGAGGTCGATCACCAAACTTCGCGCTCCCTCGGCGATCTTCTTGCTCATGATACTGGCGGTGATCAGTCCCACGCTTTCCACCGTTGCCGTCACATCCCTGAGGGCATAGATCATTTTATCCGCCGGAACCAGCGTATCGGATTGTCCCACCATCGCCAGTCCGTGCTTTTCCACCAGGTGCTTGAAGCCATCGGTATCAAACGTCGTCCTCAGTCCAGGGATGGATTCCAGTTTGTCCAAAGTTCCGCCGGTATGACCCAAGCCACGACCAGAGATCATCGGCACATAAAGTCCACAGGCGGCGGCGATCGGTGCCAGCATCAAACTGATCTTATCGCCCACACCACCGGTGGAATGTTTATCTGCCGTGGGCAGATGAGCGGCAAAGCCGATCCTTTGACCGGAGTCGATATAACACTGCGTAAGTGCCTGGATCTCGCCGGTGCTCATGCCTTCAAAGTATATTGCCATGAGCAACGCCGACATCTGATATTCCGGAATGGAGCCATCCAGATAACCTTTTATGAAACTGCTCAAGGTGCCAGGGTCGATCTGATCGCCGTTCCTTTTTGCCAGGATAACTTCCACGGGATTGATATTCATCGCCATACCTCAAACTTGATCATACATATCACATTCTGCATCGCTCATCACATCCCTCAGGTCACCAGTTTATTGCGGATATATCCGGAGATCATGTCCATCACCCAAACGACCAGCGCAATGAGCCACATGATCAGCCCCACCGAACGCCAGGCAAGCATCTGCTGCTGTTGATAAAGTGCCAGACCGATCCCTCCCCCGCCAACGAATCCGACGATCGTCGCCATCCTGATATTGATATCCCAGCGGTAGATGGTGAATGCCAAAAAGGGCGCCAGGATCTGTGGAACGACGGCATAGCGCCAGACCTGCAGAGTGTGGGCGCCGGTCGCTTTGATCGCTTCCACCGCTCCGTGATCGATGTTTTCGATCTGTTCCGAATACAATTTGATCAATGAGGCGATGGAATGGATCCAAAGTGCCAGCATCCCCGCAAAGGGTCCGATACCCACCCACACGCAAAAGATGATCGCCCAGACAATCGCCTCGATCGAGCGAAAGACCGTAGCGACCGTCCTGATCAGGATATAGACCAGTTTGCTCAGCCATGAGCCGGACATCAAATTTTTGGCGGCAAAGAAACTGATGAAGAAAGCGAAGGGGATCGCCAATACCGTCGCCATCAACGCCAGATAGATTGTCTCGACCAGTGCATAAAGCATCGGTACCAGGTCTGCCGTTTTGGGGCTGAAGATACCGTTGATGATACCTGAGGCATTGGTGAACTGCGTAAAAAACGCCACCGGCTTGATCTCCACGATCATCCAGCCCATCACGAAACTGACGATGATGCCCAGCCACATCTCGGCATGCCAGGTCCTGAATCCCGGGTTCTGAAAGTCCTCGTTTTTGCCTAATACCCTCTTACCAAGCGAGCCGGGGATCACGGCAAGGATCCCGGCGGGCACAAGCGGAAGAAGCAGGATAAAGATCCCGGGAACGATCAGTTCCCAATGCCTTGCCGCCATCCACGCCACGCAGGCGGTGATGTACAGCCAAAGCAAATATTCCAAAGCACTTATCTTGATCAATCGCATGGGGCGTTATTATATGCCCCTGCCTTTGACGTCAAGCATTTTCCCTTTGCGCTTGAGCAGATTGGCATTCGTGACCACAGTGATCGAACTCGTTGCCATGGCGATCTCTGCGATCACCGGATGCAAAAGTCCAAAAACTGCCAGCGGAATGGCGACCAGGTTGTAAAAGAAAGCCCAGAATAGATTTTGTTTGATCTTGCCAAAGGTCATGACCGACAGATTCACCGCCGCCAACAGCGCATGCAGATCACTGCGGACAATGGTGATATCAGCGGTCTCGATGGCTATATCGGTTCCCTGACCCATGGCGATGCCAATATCCGCCTGTTTGAGTGCCGGAGCGTCATTTATCCCGTCACCTACCATTGCCACGCAACCGTATATGGACTGCAAGTCCATTATATGCTGTGCTTTATCGGCTGGCATGACTTCGGCAATGACCTCATCGATCCCGCATTGAGCCGCCATCGCTTCCGTTGTCCGATGGTTATCTCCGCTGATCATGACGGTGCGTATCCCTCTGATTTTCAAGCCATTGACCACTTCCATCGCACCTGGCTTCAAGGTATCGGCGATCAAGAAAAAGCCCAAGACCTTGTGTTTATCCGCCAGATAGACCCGGCTAGCGTAAAGATAGCCCTGGCTATGATTTTCCACCAGCGGTAGCGCTATGGCGATCCTGTAATCCTCCAAAAATGCTGCGCTGCCCAAAATGTATCCCATTCCCCGGATCTCAGCCCTCACTCCTTTGCCGGTAAAAGACTTGAAGTCATCGACAGCAGTAGGTGTGATACCCATTTCCCGCGCTTTTTGGAGTATTGCCCGCGACAAAGGATGCTCAGATCCAGCCGCCAGGGATGCCGCTATCTCCATTACCCGCGGTTCGCTTTCCCCCAGAATGATCGTTTTCAAGAGTTGCGGTTTGCCGCTGGTGAGCGTCCCCGTCTTGTCAAAGACCATCACCTTGACGTCTTTCATCGTCTGCAAGGTCTCGCCATTGCGGATGAGGATGCCGCGTTGGGCACCCATTCCGCTCCCCACCATCAAAGCGGTCGGTGTTGCCAGACCCAAAGCGCAGGGACAGGCTATGACCAGGACGGCGATCGATGCCATAAAAGCCGCCGCTATGCCTTCAGTAGGCAGATTTAAGGGCAAAACCCGGATGATCAGCGAAGAAACGGCTGTCATCTTTTCCGGAACCAAAATCCAAATGGCAAAGGTAAGCCCGGCGAGGACGAGAATAACTGGCACAAAGACGGAGGTGATCCGGTCAGCCAATACCTGGATCGGCACTTTGGAGTGTTGCGCCTGTTTGACCAGTTTGATCACCTGCGCCAAAAAAGTATCGCTGCCCACATTCGTCGCCTTTACCTGCACCGCACCATCCAGATTGAGCGTTGCGCCCAAGACCTTGTCGTTGACCGTCCGCGTCACAGGCAGCGATTCCCCCGTCGCCATTGATTCATCGATACTCGCCGTTCCCGAGACGATGATCCCGTCGGTGGCGATCTTCATCCCCGGCTTCACGATAAAGACATCTCCCGCTTTTATCTTGTGCACCGGCACTTCCGTCTCGATCCCATCCTCAATGATGAGCGCTGTCTTGGCGCCCAGATTGATCAGTTTGCGGATCGCTTCCGATGCTTTGCCCCGTGCCCGGCTTTCCACATACCTTCCCGTCAGGTGAAAGGCCAGGATCATAGCCGCCAGTCCGGCAAACGCATGACCCTGGATCTCGGGATAGGCAATACTGAGCGGGACCGGGATCAGCGAGGCGATCGCACCCAATGATATCAGGACATCCATATTTGCCGAACCGCTGCGCACCGAACGCCAGGCAGATATAAAGACATGCTGCGCCGGGATCAGCATCGCCGCCAGAGAGAGGAAAAACATTGTCCACATATCCACATGATGACCTGCGATCATCTTGCCGAGGATCATATGCGGCAACATGAAGACCATTATGACCAGAGTGATCGCCCAGGTAAGCCACATCCGCAGACCGGCGGAGCGCATCTGACGAATGCTCTCGTCCCCATCCAACATCTCGTCTTCCCGCACGCTGTAACCCAAGCCGTTGATCACCTGCTTTATCTTTTCCAGATCGATCCTGCGGTCGTCATAATCCACGCTTGCTTCTTCCCATGCCAGATTTACGTGTGCCTTGATCATCCCAGGTATCAGGGACAGGGACTTTTCCACCCGCGCGCTGCAAGATGCGCAGTGCATCCCGTTTATGCCGATCGTTTGGGTCTGTTTCATAATTCCTCTTATGATATCAAGCGTCCGAGCCGATCTCTGATTCAAGGATCGCTTCCAAAACATCCTGAACTTTTACTACTGATATGATAGTAGCTTTGTACCTCAGAGCAAAGAAATTTGAGGCAAAACTTACCTGATGGCTAAGTTTCCCCTGGTGGTTCAACTGCCCGATCCGATGAAATCGATCTTAGATCATGGTCAGGATCGCAGGCAGGAAAGATCTGCCGGTAATACTTGACGATTCCCGTCAACAAATCGAACCGCATGAGATCAACCAGGCGATCCACTGATCGTAACCCTATCACATCTACTTTGTCACCAATTATACAGGCTGCTCTGATACATCCTTTCCGCCCAATATCTTCACCTGACTTTTTCCCACATTTGTCCCGAGATGCTCCCGAGTGCTCGGCAAGATCTCGAGACCAACCTGATTTGAAAGCGGATGGAACTATCAGTCCTGCAGTAAGTTAATTATTAAAGTAAAGAAAAGACCTTTGCGCTTGTGTCGATAACCAAGTAGATAGGAGTCGAGATTTATTCATTCAGAACCATATAGAAATATCGTTAATAGTTCATGACAAGTTAGATAGCACCACATATTGTCATCATACCAAGAACAGGAAATAAGCCATGCACCAAGACAAGTTGACAATGACCGACTACGACATTCAGAACAGACTGAGCCAGATAGAACACTTTTTGTTAGAGTTCAAAGAGATGGTGAACTGGGACAAAGTGAAGAAGTACCTGGAGCCGCGTGATCCCCCACGGACATAAGTAAAAGGCAGGGATTCTCATGATCCGGTGAAGATGTGTCGGGTGATGTTGCTGCAAGGCCGGTATGAATCGTCCGGTTCTGAGATGGAGTTCTATCTGAGAACCAATCTTCTGTTCATGAATTTCTGTGACTTTGGCATCACAGAGAGTACTCCTGATCATTCTGTGGGCTTTTGTGCCCTTGCCCATAGGTATGCTTCTCCACCTGCCGGATCGATTAGTCTGCGGTTAAATAAAGGGCGGTATAGATCATCCGGAAGACCGGGTGCGGAGATCCACCAATGTTGGATCATGTAATCGCGGAAAAGCAGTTTACGCAGAGTGTGTTCACCCAGTCGGTGTGGCTCGGCGGTCGTAGGGGTATGATTGAGATTAAAACTGCCGATCAGCCAACCGCCGGGCTTTAGGATACGCCGTATCTCCAGGCACATGGTCATCAGGTGGCGGACATGATCAAGGGAATTGACGGAATAGACAACATCGCAATAGTTGTCCGGCAATGGGATGGCATCCTCGGTGCAGGTGATATAAAGCATCGGGTGTGATTTGAGCGTGCTGGCGAAGCATTTGAGGTATTGGGGGATAAGGACGTCCAGCCCAATACGGAGTTCTGCCTGGTTTGCCCAGATCAAACTACCTCGCGGTCCGCAACCGAAATCGGCGATGGCTTTTCCTGTCAGGAACCCGTCATCCGGTTCATCGGCGATTGAGAGCATGAGTTCGGCATAGAGGTCATTTCCAAATGTGGCGCCTTCCAAATCATAACGTTCTTTCCAATACTTCAATTCATGTGTGTGTTTGGTCAATACGATGCGGTTGTAGAAACGTTTGAGGCGTTCCATCGCTGGCATTATGTCCATTGTTATCTCCCGGTTTCCTGATCGTAAAGCATAATGGATCCAATTCCTGAAAGGCGCATTTGTGGCAAGAAAAACTGCCGGATCATGACCAAAGCGGTCTCGCTGACCACCTGTTTCGGGAGGACGAGAACAAATCACGGGACATATTAGCGCTTTCAAAGAGATCATGTGACAAGACCATTGAATAACTCAGAGTTTACGACTGTCCTCCTTGCTTGATAACCTTAGTATAACCTTAGTATAACCTTACGGTCGTAAGGTTATACTAAGGTTATGAAGCAGGGAGGATATAGGCGGAACACCAGTGCGCCTGAATCTAACCTTTCTTAAGGCGGTTGCACAGTTCAGATCGGTCAATTCTACGGCAATATCCAAACTAATTGTCAGGTAGAAGCCGGTGTCATTGTGGCAGCACCGGGAAGAGAGACGATGTTTCTTTTTGCGTTCTCGATTTTGGTGATTCCAGGGAGTGCAACGCTCTATTGGGGAGGATGAGAACAAACCACTTGACATATAAGCGTTTTCAAAGAGTTGGGGAAAAACTGTCCATATATCGATTTGGACGCGCTTTTTTTGGGAATGATTCGAAAGATAAGAAATAGATGGAGAACCAACCATGAAGTACATCAAGCAAATTGACCCCGAACTCTATACAGCGATGCATGCGGAACTTGTCCGCCAGCGAGAGAACCTGGAATTGATCGCCTCCGAGAATTTTACGTCGCTGGCAGTGCTGGAAGCGCAGGGGTCTGTCCTGACCAATAAGTATGCTGAGGGTTATCCTTATCGCTGGAGCAAAAAAACCGGCCAGATCAATTACAACTTATATGGCAGATACTATGGTGGCTGCGAGCACATCGACGAAGTGGAAAAACTGGCGATCGAACGCTGCAAGCAGGTCTTTGGTGGTGATCATGCCAATGTTCAGGCACATTCCGGATCGCAAGCCAATATGGCGGCATACTTTGCCATCTGCAAGCCCGGGGATACGGTGCTGTCCCTGGAACTGGCACATGGCGGTCATCTGACGCATGGACATCCGCTTAGTTTTTCCGGGCAGTTTTATCATATTATTCACTACAACGTCAGCCGAGACACGGAGCAATTTGATTATGAGAATCTCTATCGGATGGCGATGGAGCACAAGCCGCGAATGATCCTGGCAGGAGCCAGCGCTTATCCGAGAACGATTGATTTTGCCAAGTTCCGTGAGATCGCCGATGCCTGTGGCGCAAAACTATTGGTAGATATGGCGCATATCGCAGGTCTGGTGGCTGCCGGGGTGCATCAAAATCCTGTGCCTTATGCCGACGTGGTGACTTCCACGACGCATAAGACGCTGCGCGGTCCGCGTTCAGGCATGATCATTTGCCGCGAAGAATATGCCAAAGAAATCGATGCCAAGGTGTTTCCCGGTATTCAAGGCGGTCCGCTGATGCATATCATCGCCGCCAAGGCAATGGCATATTATGAAGCGTTGCAACCGGAATTCAAGCGATATCAGAGCATTGTGGTGGCAAATGCCAAGTCATTGGCTCAAGCATTGATGGATAACGGCTTTGATCTGGTCTCCGGTGGGACTGATACGCATTTGATGCTGATCAACCTGGGACCCGAAGAATCAGGCGGACCATCCGGCAAGAAGATGGAGGAATGTCTCGATCTGGCTGGTATCACGGTCAATAAAAACACCGTTCCTTTTGACACCCGCTCGCCTTTTGTTGCCTCCGGAGTCCGCATCGGCACTCCTTCTGTGACCACGCGCGGCATGGGAGCCGATGAAATGAAAATCATCGCCGGATTTATCAAGCGCGTCCGTGAGAACTATGAGAACGAGGAATACCTGGCCGGATTGAAGAGCGAGGTGAGCGATCTTACTTCCCGCTTCCCGCTTTACCCTGAACTGGATTAACTGGAGAACTATATGGATTCGTTGAAGTTAAGAGACCTTTTGTCCGGGAGTTCGGGATACCTCGAACTCAAGGTTCAACAGAACCGGAACCGTCACCTCGGCTTTTTGAATGGCTTATTGAATTACAACAGCACCAGCGCCAGCAGCGGTATCATGGCACGCTCATTCGAGCACGGGGTTTGGGGGCTGGCAAGTTCGCCGGATATTACTGATGCCAGTATGAAAAAGACGATACGCCTGGCGACCGGCAATGCCCATATCCTGCATCAGCGCACTCGTAAGCCGGCAATAAACCTGCCGGCTAATCCGGCATCCGGCGATTATCTCTTCTTTTCGAAGAAGAATGCGGCGAATACGCAACAGAGAATCGAATTCCTGCGGGAGATCGACACCTATATCAATGATAAATATCCCGACCTCAGCACGCGCCTGGTCAGTTCAACCGTCTTTGAAATGGAGAAACATATCGTCACTTCCGATGGCGCCGAATTGCGGACGATGATACCGCGCACGATCCTCTATGTCATGATGGTATGTCTCCATGATAGTATGCCTCTGCAGCATGGTGATATTTTTGGCGGCTTTGGTCAGTGGGAGGATAATTTTGATGACCCCAAAGACCTGTATGAGAAGATCGATATCGTCCATCAGCAGTTGATGGACAAAAAAGAAGCCGTCTTCGCCCGGGCAGGGACTTATGATTGCGTCCTGGATTCGCGGCTGGCGGGAATTCTTTCCCACGAAGCGATCGGGCACACCACGGAGGCGGATTTTGTGATCAATGGTTCCATCGCCAGCGAGTATATGGGAAAAGAAGTAGCCAGCCCTTTGGTCACCCTGATCGACGTAGCACATACTTGGGATGACCAGTTGTGTCCCGTGCCGGTCTTTATCGATGATGAAGGTGTCCTTGCCGAGGATTGTGTGGTGATCGAGGACGGCATGCTGCGCCGCTTTATGCACAACAAGGAAAGCGCTCAGTTGTTGGGTCAGCCCCTGACCGGTAATGCCCGTGCTTATGCTTATTCGGATGAACCACTGATCCGGATGCGCAATACGATGATCGTGCCCGGTACAAGCAAATTGGACGAGATGATCGCTTCCATCGAGGATGGATATTACCTGATCAACCCCTCCAACGGACAGGCGGATGCGACTAGCGAATTTA
>CAYZZE010000017.1:0-5815 GCA_964482845.1 uncultured Candidatus Cloacimonadota bacterium | reverse complement strand
GGATATTACCTGATCAACCCCTCCAACGGACAGGCGGATGCGACTAGCGAATTTATGTTTGGCGTGACCCTGGGCTATGAGATCAAGAACGGTAAACTGGGCAAAGCAATCAAAGAGACCACTGTCTCCGGCGTTGCCTTTGATCTGCTCAAGACAATCAGCATGGTTTCCGATGAGATTAACTGGTCTTGCGCGGGGATGTGTGGCAAAAAGCAGATGATCCCGGTCGGGATGGGTGGTCCAGCGATCAAATGTAAGGTGAACATCGGAGGGAAAAAATGAAGTATGATATATTAGTACAACAAACCCTGCAAAAACTTATGGATCATGGCGCGGATAAAGCAAGCGTCCGACTAAACATGGACGATACGCTGGAATTTAACGTGATCTACAAAGAACTGAACCTCCTGCGCAGCATTGCCTCGCAGAGTTTGGGACTGTCCATCATCAAAGATCAGCGCAGTGCTTCCGTCTGGGTAAATCAACTCGACGACACCGCCATCGGCAACGCGATCAACGAGATGTTTCAATCCATCCAGTCCGCTGACCCCGATCCTGCTTATGACATCTCGCCGTATCAGATTCCTGCCGTCTTTGAAAAGGGCACGATGGCACCAGATGTCGATCTGGTCTGTGACCGTCTGGTGGAATTTGCTGACCGGTGCAAAAGGGATTTTCCGAGCGTACAGTTCGATGCCTCCATTTCTCACCTTAATCAGCGGGTAATGTATGCCAATAGCCATGGCGTTGATCTGAAAGAAAATCTGGGTCATTATGATTTTATGACCATGTTCACTGCCAAGGAGGGCAATAAGATGTCCTCTTTCAATTACACCACTTTCAGCACAGATGACCTTGCCAGACCGATGATGGATATGAACTTCACCGGTGAATTGATCCGTCAGATCACGGAGCAGACCAGAACCAGACCGATCGCTGAGAATTTTACCGGTGATGTGATATTCATGCCTTTTGGTTTCATTGAATTTCTTCTTGAGATCGTGGGCACCCACATCGGCAATGGCGTGATGCTCAAGACCAGCCGGTTCCCTGACCACCTCGGTCAGAAGATCCTGGACGACAAACTTACCCTGAGGGTGATGCCTCGCTCCCGCGACCTATGCAACGCTTCCCAGATCTCCAGCGATGGCTATATAGCAGAGGATGCCACCATCATTGACAAAGGGATCCTGCGCCATTATCTGCTCTCGCTTTTTGCCGCCAATAAATCCGGCAAACAAAGAACTGTGGGCACCGGAAGCGGCTGGGTGGTAGATCCCGGAACTGCTTCCTGGCAAGATATGATCGCATCCGTCAAACGCGGCATCCTCTGCCCCCGGGTCTCACAAGGCAGTCCCAATCCTAATGGCGATTTTTCCGCCGTTCTGAAGAATAGTTACTACATCGAGAATGGACGCATCGCCTATCCCATCAGTGAAACGATGATGAGCGGCAACGTGATCGACATGTTCAACAAGGTCATCGACCTGTCTGCCGAGACGATCAATACGGGATGGATGAAAGCGCCTTTTATCAAAATCGGAGACCTCTTCATCAGTAAGAAATGAACGATTCCACCCTGATCCTGATCACCATGCCAATCGGCAATCCCGCCGATCTCAATCCCCGCACCTATCAGGTTTTGCAGGATGCCAAAGGACTGATCTGTGAGGAATACAAGACAGGATCACGACTCCTAAAAAGTGCCGGTGTCGCTATCCCCTTATATGTTCTCAATGAGCACAGCACGGATGATCAAATCATGGATTTGTTCAAGCGATTGTTTCTTGATGATGGTGGCGTATATGCTCTGATTCCGGATGCCGGAACCCCCTGCTTTGCCGATCCCGGAGCGGAATTGGTGGCATTATGTTATGCGCACAATATCGCTGTGCATGCCATTCCCGGCGCTTCGGCATTGACCACTGCTTTGATGCTTGCGGGAAAGCGTCTGGACAGGTTTCATTATTACGGTTTCCTCAGCGCTAATCATGACCGGCGTTGTCAGGAATTGCAAATGATCAAGCGGCGGCAAGACTGTGACTATATTTTTCTTGATGCGCCCTACCGACTCAAATCGCTGCTTCGGGATATGAGCAGTGTCCTTGGCGGAGAGCGTCGAGTCCGCCTCTTCTATAAACTTACTTATCCGGATCAAAGGGTGATCATCTCCACCATCGCTGATCTCCTATGCGAAGCGGAACGACTGCCCAAGGGTGAATTCGTAATCCTTTTGGAGCAATGAAGAAGCGCCAGGATCAGTTGTCGATGTTTGACACGCCGGAACGGACTGACCTCAAAGTTCCGCTGGCGGAGAAGATCCGTCCTCGTAGCATCAACGAGATCCGCGGGCAGCACAAGTTACTTTCCGAGGGTTCTTTGCTCTTGAGGATGCTGCACGAACGCAGATTCCACTCCTTTATCATGTGGGGTCCGCCCGGCACGGGCAAGACCACCATCGCCCGGCTCATCGAAAGCCACACCGATCAGCCCGTTATCAATTTCAGCGCCGTTCTCTCCAGCATCAATGACGTCAAAGCCGTGATGCGCGATGCCGACTACATCTTCCGCGTCCGCAATCTTGCCACCATCCTCTTCATCGACGAGATCCATCGCTTCAACAAATCCCAACAGGACGCGTTTTTGCCCTTTGTGGAATCCGGCGCCATCATTTTGATCGGCGCCACCACGGAAAATCCATCTTTTGAAGTGATCCCGGCGCTTCTTTCCCGCTGTCACGTCTTCGTGCTGGACATGCTGAGCGAGGATGACCTGATGGCGATCATCAGCCGCGGTTGTGCGGAATTGGAACTGGATTGCCGCCAGGAGATCATCGGCTGGCTGGCACAACAGTGCGGAGGAGATGCCAGACGGGCGCTCAATGACCTGGAGATGATCGCTCCCGACCTGAAATCATCGCCCGATATCGCTATATCGCGTCTGGCTGAGATCCTGGCGAAGAAGACGATGTTCTATGACAAAAACCGCGAGGAGCACTACAACTTGATCTCCGCCTTGCACAAATCCCTGCGCGGCTCCGATCCCCAAGCAGGACTCTATTGGCTGGCACGGATGCTGGAAGCGGGAGAAGATCCGCTCTATCTCGTTCGCCGGTTGATGCGTTTTGCCAGTGAGGATATCGGTCTTGCCGATCCCAATGCTTTGTTGCAAGCGGTTGCGACGAAGGACGCCGTCCACTTTATGGGCATGCCCGAGTGCAGTAATGCGCTGGCGCAACTGGTAGTTTATCTGGCTGCTGCTCCCAAGAGCAATGCCCTCTATACCGCCTACTCTGCTGCTGCCGAAGATGCCCGCCAGACCAGCCATTACGGCGTACCTCTCCACATCCGCAATGCTCCTACCAAATTGATGAAAGACCTGGGCTACGGTAAGGCATATAAATATGATCACGAGTTCGAGCATAAGTACGCCTACCAAAAATGCTTCCCCGACCAGATGAAGGAGAAGCAATACTACTATCCAGGCACCTTCGGTTTTGAGAAAGAGATCGCCAAACGCATTGAGTGGTGGACAAAACTCAAATTACGGCAGATCCGCGAACCGGACGAAAAGGATTAGGTTCCGGCTTTACATTTTCACGATTTGGCGTATATTGTTATAGTAAGGAAGATTACAGATATGAGAAACAGAATACTGCCAGTCATAGTCGGGCTCATCCTATTGTGGAGCGGGCTACAGGGCACCAAATATGCCGGTGAGGTTTTCCGATTGACCCCCGGTGTTGCCAACCAGGCGATGGGAAATACCGGACTCACCTGGACGGGCTCCCTCTCTGCCGCATGGTGGAATCCTGCTTTGCTCTCCAGTGCAGGACAGCACGGGCTGGAACTGATGCATGTGCAGCACTTTGAGGGCTTGATGAAGCAGAACCAGCTGAGCGCCGTCTTTGGCTCCGGTAATACTACCGGCTTCGTCCTCAATCACATCGGTATCGACCGGATCAAACTCACCCGCCTGGAAAATCCTGCCGATACCTTGAGCAACGACAACCGACCCATCGTCTGGAAGACAGTCAGCAACAACGATTTTGTCCTCTATGCCGGTTTCGCGCGCCGTTTAAATGATCGCGTCAGCATTGGCTTGACGCCCAAGTTTGCCTACCGCTCGCTTGCCGGCAATAATGGGTATGGCTTTGGCGCCGACCTGGGACTGCTGGCTGAATGGCAGACGGGGCTGTCCATCGGTACCAACCTGCGTGATTTCTTTTCCACCCAGATCCTCTGGGAAAACGGCACCCATGAGATCGCCGTGCCCAATCTTGATCTGGAGACCGCCTACGGCTTTGCCGTATTTTCGGGTGAGGTGCCGGTAAGGGTTGCCCTGCGCAGCCAGATCCATGCCGAGGACAGGGAAGCGGCCGCTACCACGTCTGTTGGTGTTTTCAGCGCTGATTTTCATGGCGGATTAAGCGTGCAGCCGATCCCGCAGTTACTGATTATGGGCGGTTATGATATTGATAGCGTCACTGCCGGCATCGGGATCCGCCTCAATCGCCTGCAAGTCGATTATGCCTGGCGTGACGGCTCGCCTGATGGGCTCGGCTCTTCCCAACGCATATCAATGGGACTGCTGTGGTAAGAAAACGCCTTGCCCTTTTGGGTGCCACCGGCTCCATCGGCGCTTCCACTTTGGACGTCGTTCGCGAGCAGGCAGTTCAATTTGAGATCATCCTTGCCTCCGCTCACGGCGATCATGACAAATTGCTCACCATCTCCCGCCAATTCTGCATCCCGCACCTGATCCTCACCGGCATCGAAGATCCGGCTTTGAAGCAAGGGATCCGCGATCGCGCCGCCCCCGCCATCGTCTATTTTGGGGAGGACGAATTAGTCAAATTGCTCTCTGATCTGGATTATGACATCGCACTCAATGCCATCAGCGGTTCTGCCGGCTTACGTTCCACCATGGCGATCCTTCGTCGGGGAAAACGGCTGGCGCTGGCAAACAAAGAATCCCTCGTCATGGCTGGACATCTTGTAAAACAAATCAGGGAATCAAATGCATGTGAGATCATTCCTGTCGATAGCGAACATAGCGCCCTCTTCCAGGCGATCGGGGATGCTCCTTTAACCGATGTCCGCACCTTGCATCTCACCGCCTCCGGTGGCGCTTTCCTCGATCTTCCTCTCGACCAGTTTAATGCCATCACTCCCCCGCAGGCGCTTAAGCATCCCAATTGGGATATGGGCGCCAAGGTCACCCTGGATTCCGCCACGATGTTCAATAAAGCCCTCGAAGTGATCGAAGCCCACTGGCTATTTAACCTGCCCTATGAAAGGATCAATGCCCTTATCCATCCCCAGTCGGTGATCCATTCCATGGTCGAATTTGTGGATGGGTCGATCCTGGCGCAACTCAGCGTTCCCGATATGCGCCTCCCCATCCTCTATGCTCTTTCCCATCCCCAAAGGCTTAATTCCGGCTTGGTAAGTACCGATCTGTTGTGCCTCAGCGCCCTGACCTTCCTGCCTATGGAACCCGAGCGCTATCCCCTGTTCTTTACCGGACTGGAGGTCGCCCGCGCCGGAGGCATCATGCCCACCGTGTTGAATTCTGCCAATGAAGCTGCCCAAAAACTCTTTCTCCGGGGTGTGATCTCCTTCACGGACATCCACCGTATCGTCAGGGAGGCCATTGACGCCCAACCCAATATCCCCGATCCCGATCTCGATACCATCCTGAAGATCAATCGCCGAACCTATTCTGCCATCCTCAACGCTCATCGAATGCAACGCTGATCAATCCGATGGGGTTTTGGAGTTTCCTGATTCTGGTTGACACTTTTTAACCCATT